>JAKSOX010000069.1 GCA_024405335.1 Kiritimatiellia bacterium | reverse complement strand
GCGGGAGCCGCGTTCGTGTCGGCCGCTGGCGCGGCCGCTTCCGCCGGCGCCGCATTCGTGTTCGCCGCGGCCAGGGCGGCCGCCTTTGCTTCGGCCAACTGGTTGGTGTAGGCGATGGCTTCGAGAAGTTCGGGCGTCTCGGCCGGCACGATCACGGCCTGCACGGCCTCGCGCACGTCGCCGTCGAGCAGTTCGAGGTAGTCGCGGGTCGCCTTGTCGACGGATTCGAACGCCGTTTTGCGCTTCAGCCCGAATTCGTCGCGGAAATGCTGCGCGTTTTTCGCGTGCTGCTTGATCGCTTCGCGCGCGGCCTCCTGCTGCGCCACGTAGCCGCGGAACTTTTCCGCGCGCTCCTCCGCCTTCGTGGAGAACATGTACCAGGCGAGCCCGCCGCCCACGCCGCCCACGACGAGGATGACACCGAGAATCGCGAGCGTGACCATCTTGCCAAGCCCCATTTCCTCCTTGACGGGCTCCGCCTCGACGCCGGGACGACGCACCTTCCGCTTGAGACGCGCATTGCCGCCGGCGCTCGGCGTTTCTTCCGCCTCCGACGCCTCGTCGAAATTCTCCGCGGCGGATTCGGCGGGAGCGGCGGCGCCCGCATGCGTCGCGCGGGCCGGTTTCAGCCGGATTTGCTTGCGGCCGCCGATTTTCAGGACTTTCTTGCCGGACGCCGTGGTGGTCGCCGCAGCGGGCGCGGCGGCCGAAACGGCAGGTGCCGCGACGGCCGCGACCGACACCGACTGCGTCATGGTGAGATTCCCGGAAAGGAAACGGCCGATGTCGCCCAGAAGCGCCTCGTAGGTGGGATAGCGCGCGGCGGGATCGCGCGCGAGCATCGTCATCACGATGGCGTCGACGGCCGCCGGCAAATCGGCGCGGACCGCGCTGGGCTTCCTCGCGTCGTGCTGGAAACGGGCGCGCACGACTTCCACCGCGTCAGCCCCCTCGAACGGGGCGACGCCGGTGAGCGCGTGGTACAGCGTCGCGCCCAGCGAATACATGTCGGCCCGGAAATCCACCGCCTTCTTCTCGACCTTCTCGGGCGCGATGTAGTACGGCGTGCCCCAGATTTCGTCCGGATCTTCCGTCTTCTGCATGCCGGCCAGTCCGAAATCGACCAGCTTGGCGTTGCCGTTGGCGTCGAACAAAATGTTCTCGGGCTTCACGTCGCCGTGCACCAGGCCCTGGTCGGCCGCGCAGGAAAGCGCTTCGGCGATCTGCTTGCCGATGCGCATCACGCGCGTGACGGGCGTGCTGCCGGGATTCACTTCCATGAGCTTCAGCAGCGATCCGCCGCCCACCATTTCCATGGCGATGTACGGCTGGCCGTCCTGGACGTCGTAAGAATATATCTGGGCGATCGAAGGATGGATCAACTTGGCCGCCGCCTGCGCTTCGACCTTGAACCGCTCCATGAACTTTTCGTCGGAACCGAGGCTTTTGAGCATCACCTTGAGCGCCACCGGCCGGTCGAGCACCTTGTCCCGGGCGAGGTACACCCCGCCCATGCCTCCGTGCCCGAGTTCGCGCTCGAGGATGAAACGCCCGAATTCCGAAGGCGTCGGCATCAACTGTTCTTCGCTGTCGCTCATTTCACTGTCCCCCAACGTTTGTTGACGAGAGGCCAGAACACGCCCCCCGCGACGCCGCGCAGATTGGACGCGGGAACCGCGCCCCAGTAACGGCTGTCGAAACTTTCCGGCGAATTGTCGCCGCAGGCGAAATAGTGCGCGCCGTCGAGCCGCACGGCGCCCGGCATCGGACCCGCCGAAAACGGCGGGCAGTTCGCCGGACGCACCGCGTCGCGCGAAACGCCGTTCACCCACAATTTGCCTTCCCTGATCGCCACCTCGTCGCCAGGCGTGCCGCACATGCGCTTGATGTAGTGCGTGCCCTGCTGGAGACCGTCGATGCCCGTGGTGGAGAAGATCATCACGTCGCCCACGCGCGGACGGCGGAAGTTCCAGAGCCACCGGTTCACGAACAGGAAATCGCCCACCACCTTGCGCCCGCACCAGATGCGCTCGCCGGCGCGCACCGGTTCGCCGGGTCCTTTGCCGCCGATCAGCTTGCCCGTGCCGCGCTCGAACGCGTCCGTGGGGATCATTTCCACCCGATTCGGCGCGCTCGACACCCACACGGCGTTGTGCCCAGTTTGCGTGGGACGCACCACCAGCGTGCCCGAGGCGGACGCCTTGAAGTCCACGAACGTCTCGCCCGTCAAAAGCCACTTGAGCTGCTTGAGCCCCGGCGTCACGTCCCACGCGCGCGCGTCGGACGGCTTCGCGGGCGCCGACCAGTTGCCGTGCAGCGTCGGGCGCATGGACCCCGTGGGAATGTTGAACGGCTCGTAGAAATACGCGCGGAACGCCATCGCCACCGAAATGCTCACCACGAAGACGTCCAGCCACTCGCGCAAGAACTGGCAGCTTTTCGGCGGATCGAGCTTTTCGAGCAGACGAGCGCACCCTTCCGCGTCGCGCGCGGCGATGGCCGCCTTGAGTTCGGGAAGCGGCATCAAGTCTTCATGCGACCACAAAAAAGTCCTGGCGGCGGCGAGCGTCGCTTTTTCGAGTTTCCGGGCTTTGGCCGCCCGCGTGAATGGCAATGCGAACATATTTGCGGCGATTATACCAAAAACTCGCCTCGCGCACAAGGGGAGTTCGATGCCATCGCGTCGGCGACGGCTTTGGCGTTTCACGGGGTCGGCGACGCGGGTTTCGCGCGCCCCAGCACGGGACGGTTGAATTCAAGCACCACGTTGTACAGCCGTTCGGCCAGCTCGGGATCTTCCTCGAACACGTTCACCTGCTCTGAATACGTCTTGTTGTCCAGGGCGGCGCGCACGCCCATCAAACGTCCTCGCGACGGGTGCTTCGTCTTCGTGCCGACTTTGTCGCGGTCGAAAAGCCCCGCGTTGACGACGTCCTGAAACACCTGCTGCACGTGCACGGGATCCACGTTGTAGCGGTGGGAGCGCACGTCGCCCCAGTCGGCCGAGTCGAAATTCTTGGCGAAGCTGTCCGACACCAGCCGCGAAGTGCCGTTGAGCGTTTCCACCGTGCCGGACCCCGTGATGCGCACCGTGGTGCGGCGGATGGGTTCGCGAGTGGCGTTGTAGTAGTGGATTTCGAGCCAGTTGAGCGGCGACGTGGAAACGCGCACGTAGGGATCGTCCCAGAACAATCCGCACCCGCCCAGCAGCGTCAACGCCAGCAACCATGCCTTTTTCATCGTCCTTCCCCCTGCGAAAGCGCACGGGAGGCGAGCAGACCCGCCCCGTGCAGCGTGAGCGTCGAATCCACCGTGAACGGCATGCCGGATCCGCGCAGAACCCATTTGGCGAAGCCGCCCGTGGCGACGAGTTTGAAATCCGTCCTGAAATTGCGTGCGAGTTCGGCCGTGATTTCCCGCACCATGCCGCGGTAGCCCACGATGGCGCCGAAGCGCATCGCCTCTTCCGTGGAACGGCCGATTTTCGGGCATTTGCCGCCGAGTTCCATGCGCGGCAGTTTCGCCGTGCGCTCGAAGAGGTAGTCGCGCATCAGCGGGAATCCCGGCGCGATCACGCCGCCGCGCCAGACGCGGTCCGCCGTGACGGCCGCCGCCGTGAACGCCGTGCCGAAGTCGCACACCACCACCGGCGCGCCGTAGCGGTCCACGGCGGCGGCGGCGTCGGCCAGGCGGTCCGCGCCGATCGTTTCGGGGCGGGGGTAGTCGAGCGAAAGCCCGTCCGTCGGGAACAGTTCGCTGGATATCCGCACGAACGGCAGACGCAGCGCGCGCCGCGCGAACGCGCGCCAGCCGGCGTCCGCCCCGGGCACCACGGAAAGATACCCCACGCCGCACGCGCCGAGCCGCGCGAGCTCTTCGGCGCGGGCGCGCGCCGCCCGGACGTCGCCGTCGAAATGCCCCACGCGCGTCACTCGGCCGCGGCTCCACAAGCCGACCGCCGTGGACGTGTTGCCCACGTCCACCACCACCAGCCGCTGGGCGCTCCGTTTCACTCGCGCCACCCGAACACCGTGGATCCGGAACCGGACATCATCACGTCGCGGCACCCTTCCGCTTCGAGCTTGCGCAGCGCGTCGCGGATTCCGGGATACAGCCGGCACGCGGCCGGCTGCAGATCGTTCTTGCCGGCGCCGCGGTCCGTTTCGCGGAACTCGCCGTAGACGCGCGCCGTGCTCGAGAACACTGGCGGCGTGTACACCACGAGCTTCTCCCAGGGCGGCGTCGGGAACCCGGCGCACGGCGAAACCTTTTCTCCGCGTCCTTCCATCAGCACCACGCCGCCGTGTACGAGCGCCGGCACGTCGCTGCCGATCTCGGCGCCCAACGCCATCAGCCGCTCCACCGGAAACCCCAGATTCCAAAACCGGTCGAGCCCAGTCAAAACCGCCGCCGCGTCCGCCGAACCTCCCCCCAGGCCCGCGCCCATCGGAATGCGCTTGGCGATCGCGATGCGCACGCCTTTGCGGCATCCTGACGCCTCCCGCAGCAAAAGCGCGGCGCGGCGGGCGAGGTTCTTTTCCGGCGGCACGCCGTCGCACCCCTCCACGGACACGGAATCCCCTTCGGCGGCGGAAAACGCCACGTCGTCGTGCAGGGGAATGGGGGCCACCACGCTGCGGAGCTCGTGGTAGCCGTCGGGACGGGTTCCGAGCACCTCGAGCGTGAGATTGATTTTGGCGTGCGCTTCGACGGTCATGGCGGAATCCCGCCTTTCACTTCGCCGCGCCCGCGGGGAACATCGACGCGCGCAATTTCGTGCAGCCGTACGGCACCAGCTCGAGCGCCCTGCCCGCCGCGTCCTTCACCGAAAGCGTCGTCGGCGAAGCGAGCGGCCAATTCCAAGGCCGCGGCAGCGCCGCCCGGTTCAGGCGGGCGCCCGCGAGCGCCGTCCGCGGATCGATTTCGGGCACCGCGATTTCTTCGGCCGCCGCGTTGGCGTCCTTCTCGGCGAAGCCGCGGGCGAACAGCAGCGGACCTGCCGAAAGGCACGCGAAGTCCTTTTGCGTGTCGTCGAGGTCGCGCACCACGTCCACGCGCGGTTCCATCGGGAAGACGATCGAGAGTTTTTCGCCGGCGCGCCACGCGCGCGTCATCGTCATGAACCCGTCCTTGAACGTCGGCCGGTCGGCGAAGAGGCCGAAGAGCCAATCGACGAAACCGGACGCCGGCTTCGTGGCGAGGGGCGTGCCGTCCAGCGAAACCCGCGGATTCGCGCACCATCCCGGCAAACGCAGCTTGAGCGGCATTTCGCCCGCCGGCGCGGCGACGATTTCGATCTCGATCGCGTCGCCGAAGGGATAGTCCGTCCTCTCCTCGGCGGCGAAACGTCCGCCCGGCACCGCGACGTCCACCGAACACGGGCCGTACAGCGCGGCGGCGACGCCGCCGTCGGACGTGGTGGTCCACATCGCCTGCACGTAGTTCGGCAGCACGCGGTTGAGTCCCGCCGTGCAGCACAGCGGCGAATGCTTGCGCGCGTAGGTGGCGGACGTCTCCTCCACCGTGTCGCCCACGGAAAGGCGCTTCACCGGACGCGCCTCGAGCCGGTTCGGAACCTGGAAATACACGTGGTTGCGCCAGGCGCGGTCCGTCATCGCGGGCGCGGCGTTGAAGAACGCGCGTTCCACGTCGTCGCCCCAGCGGCCTTCGCCCAACCCCGCCATGAGGTTGATCCGGGACCATTCCTCGGCGGCGAGCGCGCACGATTCCGTGCCGCGTCCGGGGCCGGGATGCCCCCATTCCTCGTCCATCACCGTGGCGCCGAACGGCAGCCGCGCGCGCGCGTCGAGAAACGCGTACCAGGCGCGGACGGCTTCCAGGAACGCGGCGTCGCCGGTGGCGCGCCAGGCGGCGAACACGGAAAGCAGGTCTTCGTGGGTGAACACGCCGTGGCGCGACGGCCACTTCATCGCCCAGTGGTCCTTGCGCTTCGTCCACAGCGTCGCCTCGAGTCCGTTCGTGGGCGCGGTGGCGTACGTCTCGCGCACGCGGTTCGTGGCCAGGCAGTCGGCGAAGGCGACGAGCGCGGCGGCGATTTGCGCGTCGCCGGTGACGCGCCACGATTCGTAGGCGCCAGATGGGTAGGTGGGCGTCGACCCGAACTGCGTCACCCAATAGGCGTCGCCCAGCGCGGCGCGGAGCGCCTGCGCCGCGCGGACGTCGCCCGTGGCTTCGTACCAGGCGGAAACGGGCCGCGCGAACATGCCGGCCACCCAGTTCGCCATCCAGGGGGCGGCGAGGACTTCGGACCAGTGCTGCGCGTCGCGGCGGTCGAGCCACCAGCAGAAGCCGATGGCGTTCGCGTTCGCGTGGTCGAGCACGGGATCGAGGCGCTTTTTGGCGAGCGCCTTCAGTTCGGGATCGTCGAGCTGGAACGCGAGCCGCACGAGGCCGTCGAACCAATACGCGCCGCCTTCGAAGCTCCAGGTTCCCTCCCACCAGTTGAGCTTCCGGCCGCGCGGCGTGAAATCCGCCCGCCAGGCGCGCACGAACTCCTCGTCCACCTCCGGCATGCGGCCGGTGTAGCCCTTGGCCGCGGCCTCGGCCCAGTCCCGAAGCCAGCCGGCGGGCTTCACCGCGCCCGGCTTCGGCACGGACATCGCATCCGGCACGAACGCCGCGGAGCACGCGAGCGCCGCCATGCCCGAAACCGCCGCAACGAAAACTTTGTTCATGGGGAGTTCCTTTCCGTCAGCTCCGCGACGCGCGGTCACTCTTCGACCTGGCCGGCCTTGAGACGCTTGAAGTAGTCCCGCGTCTCGTAGGCCACCACGCCGGAAAGCGCGATCAGCGCGATCATGTTCGGCACGGCCATGAGGCCGTTCACCACGTCGGCGATGCCCCACACGGCGGAAATCGTCATGTACGGACCCACGAACACGGCGACGATGTAGAGCCAACGGTAGACCAGCACCGGACCCATGCGGCCGTTGGTGAGGTATTCGAGGCAGCGCTCGGAGTAGTAGTCCCACCCGAGAATCGTGGTGAAGCCGAAGAGCACGAGCGACACCATCACCAACGCGTCCGTCACGATGGCGGGCAGGAACGGAATGCCCTCCGCGAAGGCCTTCATCGTCACCGCGGCGCCCGTGGCGGCGCCGTCCACCTGGCAGGGCTGGTTCGTCATCGTGAGCGCGAGGCCCGTCATCGAGCAGACGACGATCGTGTCGAGGAACGTGCCCGTCATCGACACGAGGCCCTGGCGCACGCACTCCTTCGTCTGCGCGGCGGCGGCGGCGATCGGGGCGGAGCCGAGGCCCGCCTCGTTCGAGAAGATGCCGCGCGCGACGCCCATCTGCATCGCGCAGACGATCGCGCCGATCGCGCCGCCGGCCACGGCCTTGAACCCGAACGCGGAGGAAACGATCGTGGCGACGGCGGCCGGAATCTTGCCCGCGTTGAACGCCACGAGCAGCAGCGAAAACGCCACGTACAGAACAACCATCAGCGGAATCACCTTCTCGCTCACCTTGGCGATGCGCTTGAGGCCGCCGATCACCACCATGCCCACCATGAACGTGAGGAGGATCGACCCGAAGATCGTCGCGCACGAATATTCGTTGCCGAAGATCGTGAAGTTGTGGACGTTCGCCGTGTCGACGTAGCTCTTGAAGAACTGGTTGAACGAGCCGCAGATCGAGTTGACCTGCGTGAAGGTGCCGACGCCGAGAAGACCGGCGAGGATGCCGAAGAACGCGAAAACGCAGGCGAGCGGCTTCCACTTCGAACCCATGCCCTTCTCGATGTAGTAGAACGGCCCGCCGAGCACGTGGCCCGTTTTTTCGTCGTGGTCGCGGTACTTGACGGCGAGCAGGCCTTCCGCGTATTTCGTGGCCATGCCGAACAGGGCCGCGAACCACATCCAGAAAAGCGCGCCGGGACCGCCCGCGACGTACGCCGTGGCGACGCCCACGATGTTGCCCGTGCCGATGGTGGCGGAAAGCGCGGTGCACAACGCGCCGAAACTGGACACCTCGCCCCGCGCGCCGCTTTCGACCTTCTCGTTTTTGAGCATGTACTTGAGCGCGAGCGGCAGACGGAAAAACTGCAAACCGCCGACGCGCACGGTGAGCCAAATGCCGCCGAACAGGATGAGGATGATCAGCAGGGGCACCGGAAAGCCCGCAATCGTGAACGAGGTCCCCCAAACCTTGCCGTCCACCTTGTCGACAAAAGCCGTGAACTTGTCCAGCCACGTCGCTTCGGACGCCGCAAACAGCGCCATGCCACTCATCATCGTCGTCACCTCTTCTTTCCGTCCTTTTGCCTGGGGAAATCGCCCGAAACCCTCGTCCCGGGTCGTCCCTTCGGCCCCGGCACCGGCCGGGGTTCTCCGGACACGCCCTGCGGCGAATGTTGAATTGCGCGGAATTATACCAAGAAGATTTCTCTTTGGGAAGACAAAACTGACGTAAACCGTTTGCCACGTCAACGCCGAGTATCACACTTGACCTTCGAGCGTCAATGGCGTCCGGCGAGGTAACTTCAAAGCCTCCTTGATCTGTAGCATTATTGCGAGTCGCGCAGTTGAAAGACTGCCGCCTTGGACTCGGCTTATGGTGCATACTGTGAATTTTTCGCCCTGCGCGAGAAACGTTTTCACCTCGCGGCGGTTCGCGGCGGCAGATTGCGGCGTGCGCGGATTGCCTGCCCACTCGCGCGCCACATACGCGGAGGCCGCATTTTGCCGCCGTCCTTTTCGTCCCTTGTGTTCTTTTCATCCTTTCCCGCGCCGCGAGTTGCGGCGGCGGATTGCGGCGTGCGCGGATTGCCTGCCCACTCGCGCGCCACATACGCGGAGGCCGCATTCCGCCGCCCGCCGTCCTTTTCGTCCTTTTCCCGCGCTGCGAGTCGCGGCGGCGGATTGCGGCGGCCG
>JAKSOX010000068.1 GCA_024405335.1 Kiritimatiellia bacterium | reverse complement strand
CCGTACGGGAAGTCGCTCGGCACGTAGCCCTTCACGCGGTTCCACACGAGCGAATAGATTTTCGGCGTGTACAGAAAAATCCACGGGCAGTCCTCGCGCACGATTTCCTGCGCTTCGCGCCACAGCGCGTTGCGCGCGTCCTCCGTTTTCGCCGCCAACGCCGCCTCGTACGCCTTGTCGTACGCGGGATTCACGTAGAAGCCGTGGTTCGCGCCCGGCGAAACGTTCTTCGAGCAGAACAGCTGCAGGAAGTTTTCCGCGTCGGGGTAGTCGCCGATCCACCCGAGGTAGAAGAACTGCGTGCGCCCTTCGTTCACGGCGCGAAGGTACGCGTCCCACGTCATGTACTTCGTTTCGAAGTCCACGCCCACGCGCGCGTAGAAGCTCTGCATCAGCTCCGCCATTTCGCGCGCGTCGTTCGTGGCCTTGCCCATGGTGAGTTCGAGGTGCAGACGGCGCCCCGTCTTCGGGTCGACGCCGCCGGGATACCCCGCCTCCGCGAGCAGTTTCTTCGCCTTTTCCTCGTCGTACGCGTACGCGAACGGCGTCTCCAGACGCCCCGCCGTGCCCGGCGGCACCGGACCCGTGCTCGGCACGCAGCGGTTGTTCATGTGGCGCTGCCACTGCGGATAGTCGAACGCGCAGTTGAGCGCCTGGCGCAGTTTCCGGTTTTGGCCCGCCACGGGGTCCTTCATGTTGATGCCCACGTAGAACAGCGACAACGAACTCGACGCATGGAGCGTCATGCCCTTCGCCGCGAGTTCCGGCAGCAGCAAACCGTCCGTCCCCACCACCGCGTCCCAGTTGTCCCGCGACACCGCGCCCAGGAAATCGAGCTGCCCGGAAAGGAACATGAGCCACTGCGTCGACGCGTCGTCCACCACGAGATAGCGGATTTCGTCGATCGCGTGTTCCGCGTCCTCCGCGTCCTTCCAGCCGCGCCAGTCGGGATTGCGCACGAACGTCATCTCGTGGTTGCGCCGCCAGCTCGCGAGTTTGTACGGCCCCGTCCCCGTGGCCGTCAGGCCGAACGCCCCGCCTTTCGCCTCCACCTCCTCGCGAGGCACCACCGCCGCGTAGGGCATCGACATGAGCCACGGAAACACGTGCAGCGGACGCTTGAGCGCGATCCTCACCGTGCGCGCGTCCGGCGCGGACACGGATTCGACGCCGTCCATGAGCCACATGCCGGCGGAGGCGTTGGACTTGTCCGAAAGCCGCTTGAGCGAATAGACCACGTCCTCCGCCGTCGCATCGCGCCCGTTGGTGAAGCGGACGCCTTCGGCCATCCTGAAAGTGTAGACGCGGCCGTCCGCGCTCGTCTCGGGCAGGGAACACGTGCAGGGCTTGAGCGCGTAGGGGCGGGCGCGGTAGTCCACTTCGAGCAGCGGCTCGTACACGAGCCCCACGGCCTGCGCGTCGCACACGCTCGCCGCCCGCAGCGGATCCATGCTCGCCACGCGCTCCATCGGACGCCGCAGCACCCGTTTCGCGCGCGCGTCCCCGCCCGACGCCGCGCACGCGAACGCCGCGCACGCCGCCAACAGGAAAAATCTCGCGCCGCCCGCCACGTGCCGAATCCTCACGCGCTGCGGCCGACGAGACCTTCGGCCAGCGTTTTCAGAAACGCGACGTCGCCGGGCAGCCCGTCCAGCGCGTCCAGCGCCGCGCGCGTGTGTTCGCGCACGAGCGCCTCCGTCTTCTCGCGGGAATACGGCGAATCGCCGTCGATCAGGTCGTCCTCGAACTGGAACGCGAGCCCCAGATGGAATGCGTACGCGCCGAGTTTCGCCACGGACGCCGCGTCGCCGCCGCCCGCGAGCGCGCCCATCTGCGCCGCCGCCACGAAAAGATCCGCCGTCTTGTGCGCGTAGACGAAGTCCACCGATTCGGCGTCCAACGGGCGCGACGCGTCTTCGCGCGCCACGTCCTCGACCTGTCCGGCCACCACGCCCACGCCGCGGTCGCCCAGCGCGGCCACCACCGCGGCCGCGTTCCGCGGCGCGTCGGCGGCGACCCGGAACGCCAGCGCCTGCAGCGCGTCGCCCGCGAGGATCGCGTTCGCTTCGCCGAACTTCGCCCAGACGCTCGGCTTGCCGCGCCGTTCGCGGTCGTCGTCCATCGCGGGCAGGTCGTCGTGCACGAGCGTGTAGTTGTGCAGCAGCTCGATGGCGCACGCCGGCTTCACCGCGTCCTCCGCTTTGCCGCCCGCCGCCACCGCCGCCGCAAGGCAGATTTGCGGACGGATCCGTTTGCCGCCCGCGCCCACGGCCCAGCGCATCGCCGCCGCGAGCGTTTCCGGACGCCCGCGCGGCAGCGCGTCGTCCAGGGCCTTTTCGATCGTTTCCAGGTAGCCGGCCACGTCCGCCTCCGGTCAGATGCGGCTGGGGGCCGCGATGCCCAGCAGGTCCAGTCCCTTCGCGAGCACGCGCCCGAACAGCGCGCACAGGCGCAGACGCGCCGCGCGCACCGCCGGCTCGGACTTGAGGATCGGCGAATTCTGGTAGAAGCTCGAATAGAGCTGCGCCGTCTGGAAGAGGTAGTCCGCGAGGATCGACGGCTTGTAGTTGTCCGCCGCGCGCGCCACCACGCCGCCGAACTTCAGCAACTGCAGCGCCAACTGCTTTTCGGACGGCGTCGACACCGCGAAGGCGCCCGGCGCCTCGGCTTCGCCCGGCGCCTTCGCCAGCAGCGAACACACGCGCGCGTGCGCATACTGCAGGTACGGACCGGAATTGCCTTCGAGCGCCAGCGCCTTGTCCCAGTTGAAGTCGATCGCCGTGCCCGGATCGTGGGAAAGGTCGGCGTACTTCACCGCGCCGAAGCCGATCTGCTCGGCCAGTTCGATTTGCCCGGGCGTCGGCTCCGCGGACGCGTCGCCCGCGTCGCGCGAACGCACGATCGCCAGCGCGCGGCGCACCGCTTCGGCCAGCAGGTCGTCCAGGCGGATGAGGTTGCCTTCGCGCGTGGAAATCGCCTTGCCGCCGTAGCTCATCAGCCCGAACGGCACGTGCACGAGCTTCGTGGCGTAGCCGAGCTTTTCGCAGATCTTGAAGAACTGCTTGAAGTGCAGCTGCTGGCGGTCGTCCGTGACGTAGACGATCCGCTCGGGCGCGTAGTCCTTCACGCGCGAATCCACGCACGCGAGGTCGCTCGTGGTGTAGTTGAAGCCGCCGTCGGACTTGCGGACGATCGCCACGCCCAGCCCGTCGCCTTCGAGGTTGACGATCAGCGCGCCTTCGCTCGGCTCGGAAAGGCCCGCCTTCTCGAGCCGCTCCAGCACGGCGGGCATCATGTCGTTGTAGTACGACTCGCCGCGGTAGGTGTCGAACTTGACGCCGAGTTTCGCGTACATGCGGTCGAACTCGCCGATGGAAATGTCGATGAAGCGCTTCCACAGCGCCACGTCGTCCGGATCGCCCTGCTGGAGCTTCACGAGCTCCGCGCGGCACGCGTCCTTCCAGACGCCGTCCTCCTCCTTCGCGCGCGCGGCGGAAAGCACGTAGCACTTTTCGAGGTTCGCCACGGTGAGGTGGTCGCGCTCGTCCTGCGTGAGCAGTTCGCGGTAGCCCTTGATGAGGATGCCGAACTGCGTGCCCCAGTCGCCGAGGTGGTTGTCCGCCACCACGTCGTAGCCCAGTCCGCGGAAGATGCGGTCCAGCGCGTTGCCGATCACGGTGGAGCGGATGTGCCCGATGTGCATCTGCTTCGCGGCGTTCGGACTCGAGTAGTCGATCACCACCTTCTTGCCCGCGCCGGACTGCGGCACGCCGAGGAAGCCGTCCGCCGCCAGATCCCCGAGCCGCCCGGCGAGCCAGTCGGCGGAAACCGTCGCGTTGATGAAACCGGGGCCTGCCACCTCGACTTTCGCGAACGGCGAATCGCCGCCCGTCGCCAGCTGCGCCACCGCCGCCTCCGCGATTTTGCGCGGCGGCAGATGCAGCAGCTTCGCGAATTTCATCGCGTCGTTGCACTGGTAGTCGCCGAACTTGGCGTCCGTGGCCGGCAACAGCGCGATCGGGGGAAAATCGTTTCCGGGAAACGCCTTCTCGAAGGCCTCCCGCAATTCAACGTCGATGTTTTTGGTGTTCATTGCGGAAGATTATACCACGTTCTTCACCATGCCGTCACGCCCGCGTCGCGGCAACGGCACGAGAAGCGGAATTCCCCGCTCGGGCGGAGCGGTTCGTGGCGGATCGCCTTGCCGTCGCGGAACTCGATTCCGCCCAGATACCGGAACGCCCACGCCGAAGGATCGCCGAGGATCACGTGGTTGTGCGAACCCTTGCCCTCGAAATCCTCCCAGATCGTCGTCGCGCCCCGCAGGCGCTGCCACTCCCAGCCCGGCTTTTCGCGTTGCTCGAAAATCGCCATCGCGTCGTCGACGTGGCCGTGGTCCGCGAGAACGCGCGGCACCCACTTCGAGCCGATCATCCCGAACGCCGCCCGATGTCCGCGCCGCCGCATTTCCGCCGCGAGCAGCGCCGCCGTCGCCTTCGGATCCGGAGCGAGCCCGAAGCCGGCCGCGACCGCCAGCGAGGCCGGTTCGTCTTTGGCGACGTGGCCGCCTTCCCGGCACCACGCCCGGCGGAACGCGTCGGAGATTTCCCCGGCGCGCGCCGCGAAGCGCGCGGCGTCGGCGTCCTTGCCGAAGCGCCGGGCGAAACGCGCCGTCGCGCGGTACGTCGCCACGAGGTAGGCCGTCGAAACGAGCGCGTCCGGCGCGGTCGCGCACGGCGAAAGCCAGTCGCCGAGGCCGAACCCGACCGCCAGGTCGCCGCGCAGCATCGTTTCCGCGAAACCGAGGTATTTCACGATCGCCGGATAGAACTCGCGGAACGGGGCGTCGTCGCCCGTGAAGTCGTAGATCGTTTCCGGGATGAGCGCGAGCGCCGAATCCCATGCGGGTCCGTACCCCCAGTTGTAGCCGTTCGCGCTGATCGGGGACTTCGCCGGCAGCTGCCCGTTCGGACGCTGCACGTCCACCAGCGTCCGCAGCCAGTCGACGTAGACGGATTCGGCCCGGTAGTTGTAGAGCATCGCCTCGCAGCCGTACAGCGCGTCGCCCGTCCACCCCTGCTTTTCGCGCGTCGGGCAATCCGTCGGGAAGCCGACGAGATTCGCCCGCAGCGACCGCCGCATGCGCCGGTGGATGTCGTTCAGCGCCTCCGAGGACGACGTGAAGTCGCCGACTTCCTCCACGTCCGTCCCGACCTTGCACGCCGCGACCGACAGCACCTCGCATTCGCCCGCCGTCTCGACGCCGACGTAGCGGAAGCCGTGGTACACGAATCGCGGATGCCAGATTTCCTCGTCGCCGCCCCGAAGCACGTAGCGGTCGGTCTGGAATTCACCGGATTCCACGAACTTGCTCCCCGTAAGCAAACGTCCTTCCGCGTCGATTTCCTCGCGGTAGCGGAGCGTCACCGCCGCCCCCGCTTCGCCGCGAACGCGGATTTCGGCGAAGCCCGCGAGGTTCTCGCCCGCGTCCCACGCGCCGCCAGCGAGCCGGCGCATCGGCACGCGTCCGAAAATCCGCACGGGCGGATGCGCCTCGCGCGTCAAAACGCCGCCCGGCCCGTGCGTCCGCTTCGCCGGTTTCCACGCGCCGGCAAGGACCTCCTTGCGCGCGTCGTACGTTTCGCCGTTGCGGATCGAGTCCGCCCGCACCGGGCCGTCCGCGTAGGTTTCCCACGTCTCGTCCGTCGCCGCCAGCGTGCGGCCGTCCGCCGTGATTTCGAGCAGCAGCTGCGGCGCGTCCCGCCAGGTGATCGTGTCCTGCATCCACACGCCCTGCGCGCTGCAGTTGTAGATCGAATTGCCGAGCGTCGCCTCCACCACGTTCGTGCCCGCGCGCAGAAGCCCGGCCACCTGGTGCTCGGAATAGTAGGTGCGGCGGTCGAAGTTGGACGGCGTGGGCATCAGCAGTTCGTCGGCGACCGGGAGCCCGTTCAGCCGAACCTCGCGGTAGCCGGCCGCGGAAACGGCGAGAACCGCGTCGCGCACGCCTGGCGGACAGGTGAAGGACTTGCGGAAAATCGGCGCGGGATGCACGTCCTTGCGGTAGTACCAATGGAAGTGGCGCCCTTCGACGCCGATCCACCGGGCCGATTCGAAAGCCGCCTGCGCGCCGCCCGCGACCAGCGCCGCCAGGCAAAACAGCGGGATGCGCGATTCAATCATGGGACGGTTCGGCCGCTTGGGCGTTCTTCACGGGCACCACGGCGAAGCCGTCCGCGTACAGGTACTTGCCCGAGCTTTTGGCGGCGTCGATCGTGAGCGTGGCGCCGGGCGCCAAGTCGAATTCGCCGATTTCGCGCCACCAGCCGGACTGCGTGTACTGGTCCCAGTCGAGCGTCGTCGTTTTGCCGCCGGACGCCACCGTCAGCGCGGCGACGGGCGCATGGACTTCGTTGAAGAGATGCGGCACGCGGCCCATGAGCTTGTGGCGCCCGGGCGTTTTCACCGGCAGCTTGTACGTCGCCGTGCAGACGCCTTTCACGGGCAGCTCCACGGAGTGCGTCCAGTCGCCGCACTGGCCGCCGTTGTGGAGCATGTGCCTGCTCCAGGAGCCGGCGAAAACCGTGGCGCCGTCTTCGTCGTCCGCATACGCCCAGTCGAGCGTGGCGGGATCGGGGTTGCCCGGGAAATCGCCGCCGAGACGGCGCTGGAGTTCGCGCACCTTGCCCTTCTCGAAAAGTCCGCGCGGCGTGAGCCCGGATTCGAGGCACATCGCCGCCGCCTCGCCCGCGGCGCAGCCGAGCTGCGAAAGCGTGTTGATCACGCGCGGACCGCCGAGTCCCACGTGCGTGCAGCTGAAGCAGCGGCCGGCCATGAAGAGATTGCCCACGTTGCGCGAATAGATCGAACGGTACGGAATCCAGTAGCGCCCGTGCATCGGCTGTTCGCAGCGCGTGAGGAACGGCACCGCGTTCGTGATCGTGTAGTGCAGGTCGATGGACCACGAACCGGTCGCCACCGCGTCCTCGAACTGCCTGTGCTCCGTGACGTCCTTCTCGCTGTAGACCCAATCGCCCATCAAACGGCGCGACTCGCGCTTGCCCAGCAGGAACGGGCACGTCACCAGGCGGCGGTGGCGGTTGGCGGGGTCTTTCTTGGCGTTCGAAAACGCGCCGTAGATCGCCAGCAGCAGGCGGTCGCGGATCGCCTCGCCTTCCTTGAACATGTCGCGGTCGAGACCGTACTCCCAGTTCCAGTCGCCGTTCACGCGGCTCTGGCCGCAGGCATAGGGCTCCGCCCAGGGCGCGGAAAACGGCGAGTCGTAGGTGGACACGTGGCTCTCCCACATGACGGACGCGCCGAGCGTCATCTTGTCCGCCGTCTTGGGCGCGTAGGTTTCGCCGTATTCGCCGGACGCCTCGCGGCCGTAACGCCAATCGGCGCCCGCCCAGAAGCCCACCCAGCCGTCGCCCGTGGCGTCGCAGAAAAGCGGCGCGGCGAACGCGGCGACGCGGTTGTTTTCGAGATCCAGCGCCCGCACCGCGCCGATCGTCTTGGCGTTTTTCATGTCCACGCCGAAAACGCGGTGCGAAAGGAACACGGTCAGATTCGGCTCGCGCTGGAGCTTCGCCAGCCGGTCCGCGTCGGAAAACGCGTTTTCGTAGAGCATGTTCATGAAGTTGGAGCGCATCTCGGCCACGAGCGGATAGCGCATTTCGCCCGCGCACCACACGCGGATTTCGCCGGAGGCGTTTCCGCCCAGCACGGGACGGTCCTGCACGAGCGCCGTCTTCACGCCCGCGCGCGCCGCGGCCACGGCCGCGCAGCAGCCCGGCACGCCGCCGCCCACCACCACGAAATCGAACGAGCGCGTCTTCGACGGTTCGCGGTCCGTCACGTTGATCGCGCCCTCGGGCGGCGTTTCGCCCTCCCCGCGCGTGAACGTCACGCCCGCGCAACGCGCGTCGAATCCGTCCAGGTCGCGCAGCGTCACGCGCACGTGCCGGTTGGACGCGGAAACGACGCCGCCGTCCACCCATCCCCACGCCGCGTCGCCCGCGCCGAACGTCGGCCGCAGCGGTTCGCCGTCCACCAGCACGCGGAACGCGCCCGCGCCTTTCACCCATTCGCGGGTGCGCACCCACACGCGCCATTCGCCGCGTTCGGGCAGCGCGACGTCCGCCGTGGCGTCCGGCACGGGCGAACCGAGACCGTGCGCGATCAGGTAGGGCGAGCCCATCTGGTCCATGAACTGGACGTCGAGTTTCCAGCCGCCCGCGCGGAACGACTGCGCGTACACGTCCACCCGCGCGGCAACCGCCGCGCCCGCCAGCGCAACCGCCGCCGCCAACACCGCAAATTTCTTCATGATCGCGTCCCTTTCCGTTTCGTCACCAGATTTTGTTTTCCGTGCCGTCGAGCAACCGCTTGATGTTCGACTTGTGCTTGAAAATCGCCAGCCCGCACACGAACGTCACCATCACGCACAGCGCGGCGTTGCCGTATCCGAACTGCGTCAGCCACGGAAACGGAAACGACAGCCAAATGCCCACGATCATGAACGCCGCCGCCAGGCAGCTGCCGAGGGACACGTAGTGCGAAAAGTAGACGACCGCCGCGAACACGAGCAGCGCCGCGGCCGTGAGCGGAGCCGTGAGCCCCATCAGCATGCCCGCCGCCGTGGCGACGCCCTTGCCGCCCTTGAACTTCATGAAACAGGTGAACATGTGGCCGAACACCGTCGCCACGCCCACCGCCAGCGGCAGATACGCGTGCAGCGCCGTCTCCACCACCCGTTCGCCGCCCGCGTCGGAGACGACCGTTTTGGTGAGCGACAGCGCGACCATCACGGGCACGAAACCCTTGAGGAAGTCGCACGCGAACGTGAACAGCCCGGCGAGTTTTCCCACGGAACGGTACACGTTCGTGGCGCCGATGTTGAACGAACCGACCGTCCGCACGTCCACGCCGTGGAACTTGCCCACCAAAAAGCCGAACGGAATCGCGCCCGCCAAATACGCGCCCGCGACGCCGACCACGCACCACGTCCAATTTTCCATGACACGCCTCCAATTCGACTGCGGTTATTCGGTGAGGTTCTTTTCGAGGTAGGCGCGGCGGCGGTCCGCCACCGCGAAACGCACGTCCACGA
>JAKSOX010000067.1 GCA_024405335.1 Kiritimatiellia bacterium | reverse complement strand
CGCTGGGCGTCGACGTCCCGCGGAGTCGCGTCGCGGCGACATACGAATTCGCGGGGTTCGAGCAAGGCGCGGCCAAACGCGTCCGCACGTTCGACGCCGGCGATTTGCCGTTCCGTCCGGACGCCGCGACGGCGTTCGCGCCGTACAATCTGGTGCTGTTTTCGTCCCGCACGAACACGTTCGCGCTGTCGGTGCCGCTGAACGGCGAGCCGTTGTGGACGAACGCCGTCGACCGCTACGCCAACGCGTACCGGGTGTCGAATTCGGCTTCGTGCGCGTTCAACGCGGCGGCGTTTTCGGCCGACGGCAAACGCCTGTACGTCAACCGCTTCGTGTCCGGAGCGCCGGCCCGCGCCATCGTGCGCTTCAACGTCCAGCGCGGCCTCAAGGCCGAGGGCGTGCAGCTGACGGGCGACCACGAGGTGAGCACCAGCGGCAGGGGCACGCCAGTCGCGCTCGCGGTCGCCACCCTGCCGTACGCGCAGGACGGCGCCAACCGCCGCGACGTCGTCTACTACGTCACGGACGACGGACGGATCTACGCCGTGGACATGGAACCCTCGGGCAGCGTCTCCGGCGAAACGTTCAGCCAGATCGGGGAAACGCTTTCCCCCGCGAACGGCGGAGCGCGCATCGCCGTGACCGGGCTCGCGGCGGGCACGCCGCATCTCGTCGTGGCGACGGCCCAGACGTCTCCCCGGGCGGCGTTGGTGCGCGTCTACGAACTGAATCCAGTGGGCGGGTACTTGTCGGCGTCCAAGACGCTGGCGTCCTTCGACGCGGACCAGCTGGACAACGTCGGCCTGGCCGACCCTTCGGGAACGGGAATCGGTCTGTTCGCTTCGGACGACGACGGCACGCTGGTGCACGTGGGCGCCGAAGGCCCGGCCGTCGCGCTCAAGTACGGCGAGCCGCAGGCGGTGGACTGGACGGTGCGCAACGGCTCCTTCGCGCTCGACCCCGGAAAAGACGCGGGCACGTACACGAATTTCGCGTGGCAATCGCACGAGTGGACGTTTGAATCGTCCGACCCGACCACCTACAAGTTGGCGTTCGTGTTGACGAACGGCGTGCGCATGGTCGACGCGCCGGCGGGCGTCACATCGTACGGGCACGCCGTGGCGCCGGGGCTGCGCACGCTGGACGTGCAATTCCTTCCCGCGCTGCTGTTCACGGAGGACAGCTACCGCGTGGTCGGCGGCGGAACGATCGGCGTATTCACGGATTTCAGGACCGGGTACGTGAATCCCGGCGAACGCGTTTCGGGGAAGGTGGAAGCCGTCAAGGAAGGGTGGAAGCTGATGCGTCTCGAATTCGGCGGCAAACCGGTGGCGGTGGACGCGGAAGGGCGGTTCGACTGCGAAGTCACGGACAGCAACCTGTTGACGGCCTTTTTCGCGCCGGCGGACGCATGGTGGCAAGATCCGTTCCGCCGCACCACCGTCACGAACGTGCTGGAGACCTCGAACGCGAACGACGTGCCGGCGGCCGTCGACGAAGTCGGCGGATGGTACGTCCGGGGCAACGGCAGCCGTTCCGGCCTGACCGCGTGGCGGCTCGACGCGTTCACGAACGCCGTGAATCCGCAACTCGCCGCGTCCTTGCACGACAGCTCCGTTTGGCCCGGACTGACGATGCAGTCGGCGGCCACCACGTTGGCGGTGAAGCCCGGCCAGTGGGTGGTGACCGGGTTGTCCGGCATTTCCGCGGGCGGCGCGTCCGCCGCCATGCGCTATTCCCTGGGCGTGGGCGCGGCGTGGCCCGGCGATTGCGACGTCGTTTCCGTTGGCGACATGGGCAATTTCGAGGCGTGGGCCGGCGGCACCGCCGGCGGTCTGTACGGATATTCGCAAGGGTTCGTGACCCGCTACGACGCCTCCGGCGACGCGTTCGTCCGCGAAGGCGCCCCCGTGCCGTTCGCGCTCGGCCCGAAGATTTTCGCCGCCGCCGTCGCCGGCAGGGACGTGCTTTACGGGCTGTCGGCCACGAATCTCGTGGCCATGGATTCCGCGACCGGCGCGGTCGTCACGAACGCATTGGCGCTCGCCGACGGTTTCGCCGGGTTGCTGGGCGTGTCGCCGGCGGGTGCCGACACGTCCTCGCCGCGTCTGCTGGTGGCCTATTCCACGTTCACGGACGCCTGCCGCGTGGCCGTGGTGCCGCTGGTTTCCGACGGTCTGGGCGCGGCGTCGCCGGCGCCGCTGGCCGACGTTTCGCTGGCCGGTTTTCTGGGCGCGGATCCGCAGGTGTGCGCGCTCGCGTGCCTGAACGACGAAACGCGCGCCTTCGTGCCGTTGAACCGCAACCGCACGGTCGTGCTCGAGAAGAAGCCCGCCGAGGTGTTCGCGGAAACGTGCGTGCTGGACGAAAACGGAGCCGTGATCGTTCCGGAAGACCGCTCGCATTCCGTCGCGTTGGGAGATTCCCTGGAATTCGAACTGGCCGCGCCGGAAGGTCGTCTGTTCTCTGATTTGATCGTCGACGGCGTGCGCGACGCATCGTTCCGCACGGTCTCGAACTACGTGTACGCGGCGGCTTCGCAGAAGGGGTACGTGCGCGTGACGCTGGTGGCGAAGCCGGCGCAGTCGATCGTGCAGACGCTGGTGGGACCGGTGTTCGCCGAACCCGCCCACGCCACCAACCGCGTGGCGCTGGGCGAATCGTTCCGGGCCACGTACACGCCGCGGACCGGCTATTACGTTTCGGGCATTCTCACCAACGGCGCGCCGTATGCGTTCACGGCGACGCCCGGGTTTTCCGTGACGCTCGACACGGGCGCCTTGGGCGCGGGCGTGCAGGTGACGGTGGTGGCGTCCCGCCTCCGCAAGGCCGCGCAGCATCCGTGGTGGGAGAACCCCGTGGTGGTGCACGTGCACGAACCGGCGTTCAAGGCGTCGGGCGCGTTCCACATGGCCGGCGACGGCGACTTCGTGGCGGCCGGCGGCCGTGCGGACGAACCGGCGTCGGTGCTCGACGTCTCCGCGGTCGAAGACGCGGACGGCGGATTCTCGGTGGTGACCAATCTTCCCGCAGGCGGCTCCAAGTACGGCGCCGGCGTGTCCGCGGCGCTCAACCGCGCGATTTTCGGCCGGCAGACGGGAAATCTGTCGCTGGCCGTTCCGCTCGTCGGCGAGGACGGTCCTTTCCAGATCGGAAACGAGGACGCCGACTCCTGCATGCCGGTCCAGTTCGCGTTTTCCACCGACGCGCGCAAGGTCTACGCGGTGGCCAATTCTCCGGTGCCGTATTTTTACGCGTTCACCGTGGCCGACGCGCTTTCTTCGGACGGCGTGCTCCTGAAGAACTCCAGCACCGTCGGCGGATTCGGAAGCGGCAAGAACGTGTGCGGCATTGCGTACGCACGCGTGGGCGCGGGCGCGCGCGAACACCTCTACGTGGCGCTCAGCGACTCCAGCGTGATGGTCAAGGATTTGGCCTCCCCGACCGAGGCCGCCATCGGCCTGCTGGACGCCGGCGCGGCGCGGCTGTCCCTGGCGAATGCGTCGATGTCGGTGTGCCAGGCCCAGGACGGAATCCCGCATCTGGCCATCGCGTCCGCGGCGGACGGCGCTTCGGCGCTGGAGGTGTTCCGGATGGACGCCGACGGCCGGACGGCCGAAGCCGCGCCGGTGTTGTCGTTGGACGCCGAGCATCTGGCCGCCATGGGCATTGGCGACACGACCACGTCCTTCGCGACGTCGGTGTACGGTCTCGAGGGCGGTTCGGCGGCGATTCTGGGGTGGGGCGGAAACTTCTACGCCGTCAAGTACGTGGCGCCGATCGAAGTGACGTACGCCGTCACGAACGGGTCGGGCGACCGCGCGGACCAGCCGTTCGTCGTGAAATCCTGGTTCACGGACGACGAAAAGCGGATTTCGTTCACGGCCCAGCCGGGCAACATCCTCAAGAAAGTCACCGTGAACGGCGAACCGACGCCGTTCACGTACGGCGCCGCGTCGTTCGACTACCTCCCCGGAAACGACGCCACGCAGCACGTGGAAGTCGTGTTCCTGCCGCCGGCGTGCATCCCGGAACCCGTGGGCGTGGCGTACGAAGGCGTGGACGAAGAAGCCCGGCACGTGTTCGCGCTGCCCGAAGCGGACGGCTTGGAGGTGACGGTCTACACGAACGGCGTGCCGCTGGCGCCGGATGCGGGCTACGTGGTCGAGGACGGCAAACTGCTCGCGGGGCCGTTCGGGACGCTTCGGTCCGACGTGCATCTCGTCGTGTCCGCCACGCCGCCGCGCGCGCCCGTGGCTAAACCGTGGCACGCGGCGCCCACGTGGTTCAACACGTACCTGCTCAATCCAGCGCCGGGATACGTGGGCGACGCCGACGCCGCGCACGAGACGGGCGCGAACTGGTCGCTCGCCGCCACGCAGGACTACCTGATCGACGTCGCCGGCGGCGGCCGCGGCGGCGCGACGCTGTTCCGGTTTGGCGACGTCGAAGAAAAACAGGGCAAGCCGGTTTGGCAGATCGCGTATTCCGACGCCCTGTTCGGCGGCGGACCTCTGGGCGGCGCCGCCGCGTGCAAGCCGATCAACGTCGCGCTGGTGGGCACCACGAACGGCGAATACGCGGTTTCGCTGCCGCTGGAGCTGGGCGCCGGCGAAGTGCTGGACAACGCCCACGTGTTCCGCATCACCGCCGTCCAGGAAGACGGCGTCACGCCGACGAACACGCCCGTCCGGTTCGCGTTCTCTTCCGACGGCACGCGGCTCTTCGGCGTCGCGCCGTTCTTCACGGGCGTCAACGAATACCGCGTCGTGGGCGGCCTCAAGTCGGCAGGCGCCAATTTGGTGCTGGTCCAAAACCATCCGTTCAGAGACGATTCCAGCAACCCGCGCAGCGCCGCCGCGTTTGCCTACGCCGAAATCCCGAACGTGGGCATGTCCAGCACGGACCATTTGGCGTTCGTGACGGATTCGGACGGCTCCCTGTACCGCGTTTCGCTGGAGGGCGACTTCACTTCGCACCACTGCAACGCGGAAACGAACGGCGTGGACATCACGCTGTACGGCGAACGGCTCCAGTTGGCCGTGGCCGGCGTCGCCGCCACGAACCTCCACCTCTACGCGTTCTTCGGACCGAAGGTGGACGCCTCCCCCGGCTCGCACGCGCTGATGCTCTACGACGTCGCCCAGCCGGAGGACGACTACAAGATCTTGGGCAAGCGCGTGTTCTCGGTTTCGGACGTGTTGAGCTGGACGATGTCGACGTCCAGTTCCGCCGCGAAGTACCGCGAAGGCGGTTTCTGCGCCATGGCCGTTCCGGACGACGAACGCTCCTTCGCGTTCGCGGTGAACTCCACCCGCGAAGAGCGCAACCAGGCGCGCTTCATGGTGCGCACGGTTCCGGACTGGACGCTCGCCTTTTCGGTGGTGAACGGCAAGTGCTTCGTCGAGGGGATGACGGCCAGCACCGGCGAAGCGGTCGTCAAAACCGGTTCGGCGACGGCGCGGTTCACGTGCACCGAGGACTACTATCTGGAATCGTACGCCGTCGACGACGTGCCGCAGCCCGTGTCGACCGTTCCGCCGATTCGCGTTCTCGACGTGCCCGTCAACGAATACAACGGCCGCCGACACCGCGTGACCGTGCGTTTCGAAAAGCGCGTGATCAACCTGCAGCTCGTGGGCGGCGTCACCGCGGAAGAGCTGGAGGACCGTTCCTATTACGTCACGCTTCCCGAGGACTGCCCGTGGGAAATCCGCGAAAACGGCAAACTCGTCGATCCGGACCGCGCCACGAACGTGGCCGACAACGTCGTCCACTACACGCCCGATACCGAAGTGGCCGTGCTCAACGCCGTGTTCGCGTTTTACAAGCCGCGGCCGGAAATCGACGAGTCGGAGCGCTGGTACGCCGCCGGCACCGCGCTTCGGTGGAGCCACCAGCCCACGGAGCAGGGGCATCTCGGCGAATACAGCCAACGCCATTTCGCCGGCGTCAATTGGGCGATGGACGCAAACGGATCCTACCTGCTCGACGTCGCCGGCTGGGCGATGGGCGGCGCGTCGCTGTACGGCGTGGAGAACCTCGAAACCGGCAAAGTCGAAGCGGTGGGCGGCACGGCGGGCGCCGAATGGCAGATCGACTACGCCACGCAGCTCCTCGAAGGCAACGAATACCGGTACGCCCAATTCAACGGCGGCGTCGTGTCGAAGGCGTTGGGCGTGGCCGCCATCGCCGTCCACGACGCTTCGATCCTGCCCACGAACTCCGAGGTGATGCTGTCGATGCCGCTCGATCTCGCCGGCGGCGAATTGAACAACCGCAACGTGTTCCGCATCACGGCGTTCAAGCCGGACGACGGCAAGACGTTCGTGAAAACGCCGCGCAGCGGCGCCTTCACGGAGAACGGCGCTTTCCTGTGGGGCGTGAGCGACGGATTCGAGGGCGTCTACAAGTACGAAGTGATCGACGGCCTCAAGAGCGCGGGCCAGAAGTTGAAGCTGGTGGACGTGATTCCCCTCACGACCGGATCCGAACCATCGCAGCCGAGCGCCAACATGGCCTACGCCGTGCTGAACGACAAGGAAATCGCGTTCGTCCTGGGCACGAATTGCGTCGTGTACGCCGTCAACTTGACGGACCGCACCGTGTCCGACACGGGCGTCCGCGGCGGTTCCTGGCACGACCAGCTGGCGATCGCCGGCGTCGGCAAGGGCATTCCGCACCTCTATCTGGCGCGTGCCGCCGTCACCAACGTCGCCTACACGGGCAACAGTCTGCTCACGCTTTACGACGTGGACGCCGAGACGCTGGCGCTATCGTTGAAGGAATCGTACACGCCGCAAAGGGTCGCCGACTGGTGCGGCTTCGAAGACGTGGACTATTCCTGGTCCTACTACACGTGCGCCATCGCCGTGCCGGACAACGAAAAGTCACTGTTCATGACGTGGAACTTCGCCAACGAACCGCGCCGCCAACGCCGCTACGTGGTGCAGAAGTCGCAGCCGGCCACGCTGATGCTTTCCTGCGGTCCGGGCGTCAGTTCGTTCAGCGTGGTCACGTCCGAGAATCCCGATCCGACTCCAGCCGCGCCGGAGATGGAAATTTCCGTGCGTCCATACACGCGCGTTTCGTTCGCGAGCTATTCGCCGGCGTCCGGCGCGGACGCGGGCGTGCGCATGATGCGCGTCGGCGCGGAGTTGGTTGACGGCGACGCCACGCGCGTCACGCAGACGAACGGCGTGTGGACCGTGGGTTCGCCCGCGACGCTCAGGTTCGGCGCGGGCGACTGCGCGTCCTCCCCAGACACGACCGCCGCCGACATCGTCCAGGCGGTGACGCAGTCGCCGAGCGGTCAGGACCTCACCGACGCCGAAAAGGGCGCCGTGGAGGCGAACGTCGCCGCCGCCGTTTCGGCCGTGGGCGGCCAGCGCGCCGCGCAATGGCTGGAAGACGCCGGCTGGGGCGCGTCTTCGGGCAAGGCGCTCACGGCGGCGGACGTCGCGGCGGCGAAGGACGTCGATCTCGCGGCGCTGCTCGGCACGGAAGTGCTGCTTTCCACGGGCGTCGTGGCCACCATCACGCAGGCGATCGAGACGGAGGACGCCCATGGCGAACCGCAGTTGGCGTTCACGTTCGTCGTGGAAGACGGCGCGGGCAACGGCGCGTTGGCGCTCACGGCGGCGGACGTCGCGGCGGTGGTGCGGAATTTCGTGCGCAAGAGCGAGACGCTCGGCGCGGACGAGGCGTGGAACGCGCCCGAAACCGACGACTTGGACGTGTCGCTTTCCGGCGACAGAAAGTCGGCGACGGTGTCCGTGAAACTGGGCGGTTCCGCGCAGGGGTTCTACAAACTGATCCTGAAGTGACGGGTTCGGGACCGCCGCCATCGGAACCGCAAGTGGCTCCCCTGCGCGGTTGCAGTCGGCGGCGGAATGTGATATACTTCAGCTTCTTATGGGAAAATTAGACGCCGCAATGGCGAAAGCCGCCGTTTTGACGGAAGCCCTGCCTTACATCCAGGACTTCTGCGGGGCGACCGTGCTCGTGAAAGTGGGCGGCAGCGTGATGGAGAGCGGGGAAAACCTCGATTCGCTGCTGGGCGACGTCGCGTTCATGGACGCGGTGGGCATGAAGGTCGTGCTCGTGCACGGTGGCGGCAAGGCGATATCCAAGGCGCTCAAGGAAAGCGGATTGACGCCGCAGTTCGTGGACGGACTCCGCGTGACGGACGAGCCGTCGATGGAAATCGTGCGGCGCACGCTGAACAACGTGGTGAACGCGGACATCGTGAAGCGGCTCCAGTCGAAGAAGGCGAACGCGCGCCCCGTGCACGGCAACTGGATGTTCACGGCGGAGAAGATCGTTTCGCCGGACCGCGGATTCGTGGGCGAACCGACGGCCGTCGACCTGCGCATCGTGGACGAAATGCTGGGCGCCGGCATCGTGCCGGTGGTGACGCCCATCGCCACGGGGGCGGACGGCCATCTCTACAACGTCAACGCCGACTCGGCCGCCGCGTTTCTCGCGAAGGCCCTGAAGGTCAGAAAATTTGCGGTCGTTTCGGACGTGCCGGGTCTCCTGCGGGATCCGTCCGATCCGGCGACGCTCATGTCCACGCTGCGCCTTTCGGACGTGGCGGGGCTCAAGGAAGACGGGACGATTTCGGGGGGCATGCTCCCCAAAATCGAAGGGTGCGAGGACGCGATCAAAGCCGGGGTGAAGAAAGTCCACCTCGTGGACGGCCGCATGCCGCATTCTCTTTTGTTGGAAATATTCACGCGTGAAGGCGTGGGAACGGAGATCACGGAATGAACACCGAAGAAGTCAAAGCCCTCTACGACAAATACGTCATGCCGACGTACACGCCGGCGATGGCCATCAAAAAGGCCAAGGGCTCTCGCGTCTACGACTTGGACAAAAACATCCAGTACTACGACATGACGAGCGGCATCAGCTGCCACAACGTGGGCCATTGCACGGACGGCGTGGTCGCCGCGATCGCGGAGCAGGCCGCGAAACTCGGGCTCTGCTCGAACCTGTTCATGAACGACGTGACGCCCCGCCTCGCGCAGAAGCTCGTGGAGATTTCCGGGCTGGGCGGCAAGGTGTTCTTCTGCAATTCGGGCGCCGAGGCGAACGAGGCGGCGATCAAGCT
>JAKSOX010000066.1 GCA_024405335.1 Kiritimatiellia bacterium | reverse complement strand
GAACTCCGCAGAAGTTTTTTCCACGTCGGCGGCCGTTTGTGGTATCATATCCGCGTTTACGTTTTCAGTCGTTTTGGGTTGCGCCTTGGCGCGTTTTCGGAAGGATGGACATAACATGAAGCCGATTTTGATGTTGGGAACGGCGGCGTATTCGCCGTTTCGCCTGGACGCGCTCCGCGCGGCGATGGGGAAGTTGTCGCCGGCGCTGGCGCGCGCGGAGATTTTGGCGCGTTGGACGTATGCGATCGAAGCCGAAACGGCCGCGGGCGTGTCCGCCGAATCGCTTGAGCGCGCGCGCACGCTGCTGGGCGTGGCGGACGCGGCGTGGGAGCCGGCCCCCGCGGGCGCGGCGGTCTTTTTCGTGACGCCCCGCAAAGGCACGATTTCCCCGTGGTCCACGAAGGCGACGGACATTTTCCGCAACTGCGGCGTGGCGGGCGTGAAGCGCGTCGAGCGCGGCGTCCGGTTCGTGCTGCCCGGCGCGGCGCCGGACGCGGTGCGCGCGGCCCTGCCCGCGCTGTTCGACCGCATGACGGAGGGCGTCTACGAGGAGCTGGACGACCTCTTCGACGAACTGCCGCCGAAGCCGGGCCGCACGTTCGACGTGCTGGGGCGCGGCGTCGACGCGATCCGCGAAGCGAACGTGGAACTCGGGCTCGCCATTTCCGAGCCGGAAATGCGGTATCTCGCCGATTCGTTCAAGGCGGCGGGGCGCAATCCCACGGACACCGAACTCGTGATGTTCGGCCAGGTGAACTCCGAGCACTGCCGCCACAAGATCTTCGGCGCGCTGTTCAAGATCGACGGCAAGGCGCAGAAGGATTCGCTTTTCGGCATGATCAAGAACACGCACGCGAAGAACGGCAAGGGCACGCTCGTGGCGTACAAGGACAACTCTTCCGTGGTGGAGGGGTTCAAGACGGAGACGTTCGGGCCCGACGGTTCGCACGCCTACGCCTTCAAGAAGGTGCAGCTCGACCAGCTCATGAAGGTGGAAACGCACAACCACCCCACCGCGATTTCCCCGTATCCCGGCGCGGCCACGGGCGTGGGCGGCGAAATCCGCGACGAAGCGGCCACGGGCACGGGTTCGCGCACGGTGGCGGGCATCTGCGGCTTCATGGTGAGCGACTTGCGCATCCCCGGCGCGCCGCAGCCGTGGGAAAAGGAATACGCGGAACGCCCGAAGCGCCTCGCGTCCCCGCTGGACATCATGATCGAAGGGCCCATCGGCGGCGCGGCGTTCGGCAACGAATTCGGCCGGCCGCAGCTCACGGGCTTCTTCCGCACCTACGAAACGGAGACGAACGGCGAACTGCGCGGCTACCACAAGCCGATCATGCTCGCGGGCGGACACGGCGTGATCGTGCGCGACCAGGTGGCGAAGAAGGACGTGGAAAAGGGCGCCTACGTGGTCCAGATCGGCGGCCCCGCGATGCGCATCGGCCTCGGCGGCGGCGCGGCGTCTTCGATGATGACGGGCACGAACTCCGAAGCGCTGGACTTCAACTCCGTGCAGCGCGGCAACGCGGAAATGCAGCGCCGCTGCCAGGGCGTGATCAACGCCTGCGCGGCCCTCGGCAGGAAGAATCCGGTGCTTGCGATCCACGACATCGGCGCCGGCGGGCTTTCCAACGGCTGCCCCGAACTCGTCGAAAAGACGGGCGGCAGGTTCGAGCTGCGCGCCGTGCACAACGAAGAGCGTTCGATGAACCCGATGGAAATCTGGTGCTGCGAAGCGCAGGAACGCTACGTGCTGGCGCTCAAGCGCGAAGCGCGCGGCTTCTTCGAGGAACTCTGCGCGCGCGAGCGCTGCCCGGTGGCGTTCATCGGCGAGGCGACGGGCGACGGACGCCTCGTGCTGACGGATTCGCATTTCGGCGACAGGCCGATCGACATGGACGTGAAGGTGCTGCTCGGCAAGCCGCCGCGCATGGTGCGCGACGTGAAGCGCGTGCCGCGGAAGGGCGAAGCGCTCGATCTCGCGGGCGTCACGGCCAAGGACGCGTTCTTCCGCCTCCTGCACCTGCCGACGATCGCGGACAAGACCTTCCTCGTTTCCATCACCGACCGTTCCGTGACGGGCCTCGTGGCGCGCGACCAGATGGTGGGTCCATACCAGCTGCCGGCGGCGGATTGCGCGGTGACCGCGATGGGCTACAAGACGCTCAACGGCCAGGCGATGGCGACGGGCGAACGTTCGCCCGCGGCGCTGCTGGACGCGCCGGCGTCGGGCCGGCTCGCGATCGCGGAGGCGCTCACGAACCTCGCGGCGGCGGATTGCGGCGCGATCGGCAACGTGCGCCTTTCCGCGAACTGGATGGCCCCGTGCGGCGAACCCGGCGAGGACGCGAACCTGTTCGACACGGTCAAGGCCGTGGGCATGGAATTCTGCCCCGCGCTCGGCATTTCCATTCCCGTGGGCAAGGATTCGTGCTCCATGCACACCACGTGGGAGGATTCGCAGGGCAGGACGCACCGCCAGGTGGCGCCGCTCTCGCTGGTGGTGTCGAGCTTCAGTCCCGTGGAGGACGTGACGCTCACGCTCACGCCGGACCTCAAGAAGTCCCCCGGCTCCAAACTCGTGTTCGTGGATCTCGGCAAGGGGAAAAACCGCCTGGGCGCGAGCGCGCTCGCGCAGGTGTACAACCAGGTGGGCGACGAACCCGCCGACGCGGACGCGAAGACGCTCAAGGCGTTCTTCGGCGCGATGCAGCGGATCGTCAAGGGCCGGCTCGCGCTCGCCTACCACGACCGTTCCGACGGCGGCGTGGCCGTGACGCTCGCGGAAATGGCGATCACGGGCGGGCTCGGCGTGGACGCGACGCTGCCGGACGGCGACGTTCTTTCCGCGCTCTTCGCCGAGGAGCCCGGCGCGGTGCTGCAGGTTTCCGAAGCGAACCTCGAAGCCGTGCTCGCGACGTTCGCGAAGTCGGGCCTCGCCGGTTGCACGCACGTGATCGGCGCGCCGACGGACGACCGTTCGTTCACGCTCGCCGCGGGGGCGCGCGTGGCGCTGCGCACGGACGTCACCACGATCCGCCGCGCGTGGAGCGAAACGACGTACCGCATGCAGGCGCTGCGCGACAATCCCGTTTCGGCCCGCGAGGAGTACGACAACGGCCTCGACGAAAACGATCCCGGCATGACCTTTTCGCTCACGTACGATCCGGACGGCAAGGTTGTCAAGGGCAAGGCGCCCGCGCGGAAGCCGCGCGTCGCGATTCTCCGCGAACAGGGCGTGAACGGCCACGTCGAAATGGCGGCGGCGTTCGCGCTCGCCGGTTTCGAAAGCGTGGACGTGCACATGACGGATCTCCTCGCCGGCCGCGTGGACCTGAAGGATTTCCAGGGGCTCGTCGCGTGCGGCGGCTTCAGCTACGGCGACGTGCTGGGCGCCGGCTCCGGCTGGGCGCGTTCCGTGCTCTTCAACGACCGTCTCCGCAAGATGTTCGCGAAGTTCTTCGCGCGCAAGGACGCGTTCTCGCTGGGCGTGTGCAACGGCTGCCAGATGCTGTCGCAGCTCAAGGACCTCATCCCCGGCGCGGAAGCGTGGCCGCGGTTCGTGCGCAACGCGTCCGAACAGTTCGAGGCGCGTTTTGAAACGGTGGAAGTGCTCGACAGCCCCTCGATCTTCTTCAAGGGCATGGCCGGCAGCCGCATCCCGATCGCCGTCGCCCACGGCGAAGGGCGCGTCGCGTTCGAGAAGCCGTCCGACGCCGCCGAAGCCGTGGCGGCGGTTCGGTACGTGGACGGCCGCGGCATGCCGACGGAGCGCTACCCCTGGAACCCGAACGGTTCGAAGGGCGGGCTCACGGGCTTCACGTCCGCCGACGGCCGCGCGACGATCCTGATGCCGCATCCGGAGCGCGGATTCCGCGCGTGCCAGCTGTCGTACAATCCGGGCACGTTCAAGAAGGACGGCCCGTGGATGCGCATGTTCCGCAACGCATACGCGTTCGCGACGGCCAAACGCTGAAACGGGAACGCATCGGAACGGGGGCGCGCGCCATGAATCTCGACGTCAAACGCATTTTGTCCCACGACTGCGGTCCGTTCTGGCAGTTCGTCAAATACGGCGTGATCGGCGTGCTCGCCACGTGCGTGCAGACGGGCATCTTCTACCTGCTCGCGCTCACGTGCCTGAAATGCCTCACGCCCGACGACTTCGCGATCACGTTCGCGAAGAAGTTCTTCGCGCTCGACCTGCCGTCCGCGGCGTTCACGGGCGCGGAGCCGTGGTGGGCGTCGCGCGGGACGCTGGCGGCGGCGGCGACGGCGGTCGGGTTCGTGGTGGCGAACGTCTTCTGCTGGCTCATGAACCGCCGGTTCGTGTTCAAGCCCGGCAAGTTCAAATGGTACGCGGAGTTCGGCATGTTTTTCGGCGCGGCCACGCTCGCCACGGCGATCGCGCTCGGCGCGATGAAAGTGCTGATCGACTGCTTCGGGCTGATGACCACGCTCGCGGTGGTGGTGGAAGTGGCGGTGTCGTTCCTGGTGAACTTCTTCGTGCGCAAGTTCTTCATATTCAAAGGTTGAGGAGGGCGGAAATGAAGCGCGTTCTTTTCGTTTGCGCGGCGGCGTTCGGTTCGGCGGCGTTCGCGGCCGTCGGCGCGGGCGTCCAATCCGCGCCGTCCGTGCGGCACGTGGCGGGTTCCAAAGTGGGACTCGTCAAGCGCATGGCGCCCGGCGTGGTGACGCTGCCGTTCGGCAAGACGGCGGCCGGCGAGCAGGCGCACCTGTACCGGATTCTCGGCGCGGGCGGGCTCGTGGCCGACTTCACCGACTTCGGCGCGCGCGTGGTGCGCCTGTACGCGCCCGACAGGCACGGCAACCTCGCGGACGTGGTGACCGGCTGCGACGAGGCGGCGCAGTTCACCACCGTGGACCGCGTGGCGGGCGCCACGATCGGGCGCGTCGCGAACCGCATCCGCGACGGCAAGTTCGCGATCGACGGCAAGACCTACGAGATTCCGCGCGGCGCGGGGCCGTTCGCGTGCCACGGCGGTCCGCAGGGGTTCGACCAGAAAATCTGGAAGCTGGTGGCGGCGGTGCGCCGTCCCGACGCGACGGGGCTCAAGTTCGAGTACGCGAGCCCGGACGGCGAAATGGGCTTCCCCGGCCGGTGCACGGCGACGGTGACGCACTGGATCACGGCGGACAACGCATGGCGCATCGAATACGAGGCGCGCGTGGACAAGAAGTGCCCCGTGAATCTCACGAACCACGCGTACTTCAACTTGAAGGGCGCGGGCGAGGGCACGGTGCTGGACCACGAACTGCAGATTTTCGCGGACCAGATCACGGAGACGGACGCCAACCAGCTGCCGACGGGCAAGTTCCTGGACGTGAAGGACACCCCGTTCGATTTCCGCGAGCCGCACAAAATCGGCGAGCGCCTCGATTCGCCTCACGAGCAGCTGGCGTTCGGCCACGGCTACGACCACAACTGGGTGCTGCGCGGCGACGGCGGCAAGCTCGCGCTGGCGGCGCGGCTCGCGGAGCCGACCACGGGCCGCGCGCTGGAAGTGTGGACCACGGAGCCGGGCATGCAGACGTACGCGTGCAACAAAATGCCCGAAGGCGGGCGCCCCACGAAGGGCGGCAAGCGCGTGTGCGTGCACGGCGCGGTGGCGTTCGAGACGCAGCACCATCCCGACTCTCCGAACCGGCCGGAGTTCCCGGGCGTCGTTTTGAATCCGGGCGACGAGTTCCGGTCCACCACGGAGTACCGTTTCCGCGCGCAGTAGGCGCGCAGCGAGGAGAATGCGATGAAGAATGCGTCGTTTTTCGTTTTCGCGCTGGCGGGCGCGTCCGCCTGGGCGGCGGATCTCGATCTGAACGGCACCTGGGCGTTTCGGCTCGAAGAGGGGAAGTCGATCGAAGAGGCCGCCGATCCCGCCTTCCGTCCGGACGACGAAATGGCCGTGCCCGGCTGCTGGGACATGGCGCCCCGCCACTACATGAAACGCGGCACGGCGCTCTACCGCCGCGCGTTCAAGCTCGAGAAGGCCGTGCCGAACGCCTGGCTGGTGGTGGAGGGCATGGGCATCCGCGGCGACTTCCGGATCGACGGCAAGTCCCTGGGCGTACATCCGTATCCGTACGCGCGCCTCGAACTCGAGACGGGTCCGCTCGCCGCCGGCGAGCACGTGCTCTTCGCCGCGCTCGACAACCGGTTCGACTGGGACAAGCACAAGCTGATCCGCCCGTTCTACGACTTCTACCTGTACGGCGGCTTCTACCACGGCGTGAAGCTTTCGTTCGACAACCGCCGGCTCGCGGTGCGCACGCGCGACTACAGGACGGGCCTGGTGGACGTGGAGGCGGTGAACTTCCCGCGCGCGGACTTCAAGGCGACGCTCGTGTTCGACGGCAAACACGAAGTCGCCGCGACGTTCTCGAAGGGGCACGCGCAGGTGCGCGTGCCGGCGTTCGGATTGTGGAGCCCCGAATCGCCGCGCTTGCACGCGGTGGCGCTGAAGGACGGCGACGCCGCGCCCGTGAAGGCGCGCTTCGGCATCCGCCAGATCGAGGCGCGCGACCGCAAAATCTGGCTCAACGGCCATGCGGTGCGCTTCCTGGGCGTCAACCGCCACGAATCCTGCGCGATCGGCGGCGCCGCGACGACGCGCGCGCTGATGGCGAAGGACGTCGACCACGTGAAGGCGCTGGGCGGCAATTTCATCCGCGGCGCGCACTACCAGCAGTGCGAGGAGTTCCTCGACCTCTGCGACGAAAAGGGCGTGTTCGTGTGGGAGGAGTCGCTTGGCTGGGGCAACGGCCAGTTGTACACCGACGGCGCCGCCGGCGACGACATCGTGGTGGCGGCGCGCGAGAAACTGGCGGACGCCGGCTTCATCGCCGCGCAGATCCACGAGACGCGCGAAATGGCGCGCGCGAGCATCAACCACCCGTGCGTGGTGGTGAGCGCGTTCCTGAACGAATGCGGCAGCCAGCACCCGGAATGCAAGACGCTGGTGGACAAGTTGATCGAAACGATCCGCGCCGAGGACACGGGGCATCTCGTCACGTTCGCCTGCAACCACGCGAAGATCGAAATCTGCAACGCCAACACGGACGTCGTGGCCTACAACCTCTATCCGGGCATGTTCCCCTCGAAGCCCGGCTTGCCGACGACCCTGAAGAAGAAAATCGCCGACGGCTTCGCCGAGGCGACGCGCCTGTTCCGCGAGCGCTATCCCGACAAGCCGATTTTCGTTTCGGAGTCCGGCGCGGCCGGGCGCTACGGCGACCACGACGCGGCGGCCGCCGTGGGCACGGAGGAGTACCAGTGCGAGCATCTGGCGGACATCCTCGACGTGCTGAGCGCCGACGAGGACGTGTGCGGTTTCGCCGTTTGGCAGCTGAACGACACGCGCACCTACCACCGCAACAGCGAGGACGAGGTCGCGAAGGTGGACGCCTATTCCCGCGCGGGCCTCTACGACCGCTGGCGCCGCCCCAAGTCGTCCGCCGAAGTGGTGCGCCGCGGTTTCGCCAACTGGGGCAAGACGCCGCCTCCGGAGCCGCCGGCGAAACCGTTCGCGCACAAGTATCCCGCCGAATGGCAGGTGGACGATTCGACGCCCGAAGCGCGCGCGAAGGCGATGGCGTTTTTCTGGGAACACGATCCGTCGATGGAAGTGGCGCTGTGGCCGAAGGACAAGGTGCCGCTCAAGAAGGGCGAAGGCAAGCTCAAGCTCGAGGACGACGAAATCTGGCACAAGAACGTGATCGTCACGGACGTGAACGAACCGTTCTTCGCGTTCTTCCCGGCGCAGGGCGCCACGAACGCGCCGGTGGCGGTGGTGTTGCCCGGCGGCGGCTACGCGCGCCTCGGCTGGAACAAGGAGGGCACGGAAATCGCGGAGTGGTTCAACGAGCGGGGCTGCGCGGCGGCGGTGCTCGTGTACCGCTGCCCCGACCAGGTGGCGGCGGCGGTTTGCGACGTGCAGCGCGCGATCCGGCTGCTGCGCTCCGGCTCGAAGCGGTTCGGCGTCAATCCGAACGCGATCGGCGTGATCGGCTTTTCGGCGGGCGCGAACCTCGCGGTGCGCGCGGCCACGGGCTGGAAGAAGCCCGCGTACGCGCGGGTGGACGCGGCGGACGACGTGTCCTGCCGCCCCGACTTCCAGATGCCGATCTACCTGTGGGACGTGCTGCCAGAAGATTTCCGCGCGCGCAAATCGCTCGCGCTCAAGCCGGAGTATCCCGTGGACGGCGAAACGCCGCCCGCGTTCATCGTGCAGGCGCAGAACGACTTCTGCCAGGTCGAGACGTCGGTGGCGTACTTCCTGGCGCTCCGCGACGCGAAGGTGCCGGCGGCGCTGCACGTGTATCCGTCCGGCGGACACGGCTACGGCGGGCGTTCGATCGGACGCCCCACGGACGCCTGGCCGGACGCCGCCGCGTTGTGGCTCGAAGACCTGAAGAAATCCTGGTGAGCGGTTTGCCGCGCGCAAACGCCGATATGGATAATTTCTGATTGACTTTTGCCGAGGTTTGGAGTATATTCACCGCTCGTTTTTTCCGATGGGGAAGGGTTCCTCGCGGGGTAACAGAAAGAAAAGGTACAAGAAATGGCTATCAAAGTTGGCATCAACGGCTTCGGCCGCATCGGCCGCATGGTTTTCCGCGCGGCGGTTGAGAACTTCGCGAACGACATCGAGATCGTCGGCATCAACGACCTCCTCGATCCCGATTACCTCGCGTACATGCTCAAGTACGATTCCGTCCACGGCACGTTCAAGGGCGACGTCTCCGCTTCCAACGAGAAGAAGGAGCTCTACGTGAACGGCAAGACGATCAAGGTCTTCTCCGAGAAGTCCGCCTACGATTACGAGGCCAAGAAGGCCCTCATCACGTGGGGCGACCTGGGCGTCGACGTCGTGGTCGAGTCCACGGGCCTCTTCCTCACGGCCGAAAAGGCGCAGATGCACCTCGACGCGGGCGCCAAGAAGGTGATCATGTCCGCTCCCTCCAAGGACGCGACCCCGATGTTCGTGTACGGCGTCAACCACACCACCTACGCCGGGCAGACGATCATCTCCAACGCCAGCTGCACCACGAACTGCCTCGCGCCGATCTCGAAGGTGCTCAACGACACGTTCGGCATCAAGCGCGGCCTGATGACCACGAT
>JAKSOX010000065.1 GCA_024405335.1 Kiritimatiellia bacterium | reverse complement strand
GCGCCCGTGGTGGCTGCGGAAACGCCAGTGGCGGCGATGCCGGTTGCCGCGCCCGTGGTGGCGACGGAAACGCCCGTGGCGGGGACGCCGGTTGCCGCACCCGCCGTGGTAGCGGAAACGCCCGTGGTGGCTGCGGAAACGCCCGTGGCGGGGATGCCGGTTGCCGCGCCCGTGGTGGCTGCGGAAACGCCAGTGGCGGCGATGCCGGTTGCCGCGCCCGCCGTGGCGACTTCGGATGCGGCTCCAGCCGTGCGCGGACGGCAGAAGGACGTCGTGCCCAATGCGGACGCGCTGGTGGCGGCCGGCATCGCGCCGACCGTCGTCGACGCCGCGCCGGTCGCGCCTGCGGCGGCTCCCGAAATCGCGGCCGTGGAGGCGGCGAGCGCGCGCACGGTTTTGATGGCGGACGGCGCCGCCAAGACGGTTTCGGTGGTCGAGGTGTTGGTGGCGGCCGCGGAGGCGGTGGCGGACGCGATTCTCGTCACGCCGGGGCTTTTGCGCGGCGAAGGCGAAGTGCGCATCCAGTTGCGTCCGGACGTGCTCGAAGGCACGGAAGTGCGCATCGCCGTCCAAGGGCGGACGCTGGACGTGGCGTTCGTGCCGCAGACGCACGACATGTCGGTGCTCATCGAGCAGTGCCGTCCGCAGTTGGAGCAGCATTTGGCGGGTCGCATCCACGCTTTCCAGGTCGCGGTGGCGGTGAAGCCAGCGCTCGGGAACGGCCGTCCGGCGCGTTTGCGGGACGAGGAATTCGTTTGACGCTTTGGAACCGTAAAACGGGAATGACCAGTGAACGCTGAAGAACTTTTGAAAACCTGGCCGAGTTGGGCCAAAGCGAACGCGGAGACGATGCTCGCTTCGCCCGCCTGGCGCATGACGGTCGACTACGACGGCCGCCGCGGGACGCTGGCGGCGGCGCCCGAAGGGTGCCCCGTGGAAACGTTGGATTTGGGCGTCGCGTTCGAAGACGAAGAATGCGTGCTGGGCATCGGAGATTCGCCGTCGTTCGCCGATCTCCATGCGTTGTGGGCGAAGCGCGAAGCGCTCGACCGGAACGTGCTGCTGGCCGTCGTCGAAAAGGAGTGCGGATCGCTTTTCCAGGCGCTCGAAGACGCCACGCGGAAGCAGTTTTCCGTCAAAGGATTCGTTTCGGCTTCCGCGCCGTCTGCCGGCCGCCGCCGGTTCCGGTTGTCCGTCGACAGCGTGCAAATCGACTTCGCGCTCGATTTGACGCCGGCGCTCACGCTCAATTGGGGAAAGCTCGAATTTCTCGATCCCGCGCACGAGAGCATCCGCTCGCTCGAACGTCCGGCGTGGGCGGACTACGTGTCGCTGATGGTTTCCGCCGACGAACTGGCCGCGCTGAAGCCGGGCGATTTCCTGTTGCTGCCCGAAACGATGCCCGCGCCGCGCTGGTGCGTGGAGCCGGCGGACGACGACGCGGTGCACGTCGTCGGCGTCGGGCGGACGCAGGTTTCGTTTGCGCAGCTTGCCGACGGCAATCTCCCCGAGGTGCCGCCGCTCGGGCAGGCGGCGCTGGTGAAGAACGGCCGGGAAATCGGCCGGGTCACGCCATCCGCCGCGGGGTGCGCCAAGGCGTTGAAAGTCGAGAATCCGGCATTGAACGGGTGAAACTCAAAATCAACAACGAGAGACCGTCATGTTCCAAACAGATCCATTCGCGTTCATCGTTCTGCTCATCGGCATGTCGCTGCTGCCGTTTTTGGCGATGATCGCCACCAGCTACCTGAAAATCGTGGTGGTGATGTCGTTGATCCGAAACGCGCTCGGCATCCAGTCCATTCCGCCGAACATGGTGGTGAACGCGCTGGCGATGATCCTCACGTTCTACATCATGGCGCCCATGGTCGGCGAAAGCTGGGACACGTTGCGCCAGGGGCTCAAGGACAACAAACCCGCAGTGCTGTACGAAACCGACCTCGCGCAGCGCGCGTCCGAGCCGTTCCGCCAGTTCCTGCTGCACGAAACGCAGGAAAAGCAGGTCGCCTTTTTCGTGAGCACCGCCGAAAAGCTCTGGGGCAAGAAGGACGAAAACGGAGAATTCCAGCCGGCCGTCGTGGACCGCACGAGCTACTTCGTGCTGATTCCCGCGTTTTGCGTGAGCGAGCTGACGCGCGCGTTCCAGATCGGTTTCATGGTGTATCTGCCGTTCATCGCCATCGACATCATCGTGTCGAACATCCTGCTCGCCATGGGCATGATGATGGTGTCGCCGGTGACGATTTCGCTGCCGTTCAAGTTGTTGCTGTTCGTGATGGTGAACGGCTGGACGCTGCTCATCCAGGGTCTCGTCCAGAGTTACGTCCATTGATGGAGGCGGAAGATGAACCAGGGTCAGCTTTTGGATTTCGCGCAGAGGTGCTTGATCATCATTCTGCAGCTTTCGCTCATTCCGATCATCGTGGCGACGGTGATCGGCGTGCTCGTGTCGCTGTTGCAGGCGCTGACGCAGATCCAGGAGCAGACCCTGGGCTTCGCGGTGAAGCTGATCGCGATTTCGCTCACCATCATGATCTGTTCATCCTGGATGGGCGGGCAGCTGATGTTGTACACGCAGGACATCTTCAACGGTTTCGCGTTCGTGTGCAGGTGAGGCGTGACGTATCTCGACTGGCATAGGTGGATCATCGTGTTCGCGCTGGCGTCCGTCCGCATGACGGGCGCCTTCATGATTTGCCCTGCGTTGGGCGAGTCGATGATTTCGGGCACGGCGCGCCGCGCGGCCATCCTCGGATTTTCCGTGCTGGCGGTGCCCATGGTGCTCGACGCGATGCCGCCCGGCGAACCCAACGCCTGGATGCTGATGGCCATCGCGATCAAGGAGGTGCTGATCGGCTTTCTGATCGGATTCTTCGCGGCCGTGCCGTTCTGGGTGGCCGAAAACGTGGGCAACTTCATCGACAACCAGCGCGGTGCGACGATGGGCGAGGTGTATTCGCCGCTGTCCGGCACGCAGGTGTCCACCACGGGCATCTTTTTCACGCAAATCGTCTCGACCATGTTCTTCGTGAGCGGGGCGGTGTTCCTCGTGTTGGGCGCGGTGTACGCGAGCTATTCCGTTTGGCCGATTTTCGGGGGCGAGCCGCATTTCGGCCCGCAGACGGCCACCACCATCCTTTCGTCGCTCGACACCATGCTCAAGAACACGGTGGTCATATCGGCGCCGGTGATCATCCTGATGTTCCTCGCCACCATCGGCCTCGGGTTCGTGAACCGCACGGCGCCGCAGCTGAACGTGTTCTTCCTGTCGATGCCCGTGAAGTCGGCGCTCGGCTTGGCCATGCTGGTCATCTATCTGCCGTTCATCATGAACATGCTGATGTACACGGAGCAGGCGGAAATCCTCAACCCCGTGATGGAACTGATCGGCATGGGAGAGGCGCGGTAAATGGCCGAAGGCGGCGAGAAAACGGAGATGCCCACACCGAAAAAGCTGCGCGACGCGCGGCAGAAGGGGCAGGTGTGCACGTCGAAGGACGTCGTGTCCACGGCGCTGCTGGTGGTGCTGCTGGCGATTCTCGGCTCGATGGGCGTCGCCTTGATGGACGAGACGGGCGAGCTGATTCGCTACGTGGGCTCGAAAATCGGCGAAGCGAGCGAAATCGGCTGGGCAGCCGCCGGTTTGGAGGCGGGCAAGCTGATTTTGAAGTATTCGTTCCTGTTCGTGCTCGTGGCGGCGGCCGTGGCCATCATCGCCAACGCCGTCCAGGTGGGGTTCCTCTTCACGCTGGAGCCGCTCAAGCCGGACTTGAACAAGCTCAATCCCGCGCAGGGCGCCAAGAAGATCTTTTCGATGAAGAACGTCTTCGAGTTCGTGAAGAACATCGTCAAGGTGACGTTCCTTGGCTACCTCATCTACAAGATCATCGCCAAGTCGATTCCCGCGCTGCTGCCCATCTGCTACGGCACGATCGACGACGTGTTCCCCGTGCTCAAGGTGATCCTGAAGGACTTCGCCTGCTACACGGCTTTCGGCTACATCGTGATCGCGATCGTCGACCGCATCTTCCAGCAGCGGAACTTCACCAAGCAGATGATGATGTCGAAGGACGAAGTGAAGCGCGAATACAAGGAGCAGGAAGGTTCGCAGGAGGTGAAGCAGGCCCAGCGCGACTTCCGCAACGAGCTCCTCAACGGCCCCGCGCCGGCGCAGGCCACGAAAAAGGCCGACGTCGTGGTCACGAACCCCACCCACTACGCCGTGGGCATCCGCTTCCGCCCGGACGAAGCGCCGTTGCCGAAGGTCGTGGTGAGCGGCATGGACCGCATCGCCAAAATCATCCGCGACACGGCCGTGAAAGAGGGCATTCCGATCATGGAAAACGTGCCGCTGGCCCGCGCTTTGTACGCGCAGGTGAAAATCGAGGAGTTCGTGCCCGTGGAACTGGCCGAGCCGGTGGCGGAAGTGCTCAAGTGGGTGAAGGCCCTGAACGACGCGAAGAAGGAAGACGAAGAGCTCGATTCGATCGAACTCTGACGCCCCGCGAGGAGGACGCATGCTGGAAGATCTCAAGAAAAAGGTGTACTACGCGAACATGCGCCTCCGGGAAGAGGGACTGGCGGTTTTGACCTGGGGCAACGCGAGCGGCCGCGACGCGGAAACGGGCTGCATGGTCATCAAGCCGAGCGGCGTCCCCTACGGGCTGCTGAAACCGCGCGACCTCGTGGTGGTGGATCTGGCGGACGGGCGCGTGCGCGAGGGCCGTCTCAAACCGTCGAGCGACACGCCCACGCACCTCGAACTATACCGCGCGTTTCCGTCGTTGGGCGGCATCGTGCACACGCATTCGCCGGAGGCGACGGCGTGGGCCCAGGCCGGCCGCGAAATCCCCTGCTACGGCACGACGCACGCGGACCATTTCCACGGCGCCGTTCCCGTCGCGCGCGCTCTCACGGCGGAAGAAGTCGAAGCGGCCTACGAGCGCAACACGGGCAAGGCGATCGTGGAGCGTTTCGCCGGCTTGGATCCGATGCACTGCCCCGCGGTGCTGGCGGCGGGGCACGGTCCGTTCGCCTGGGGCGCGGACGCGATGCAGGCGGTGGACAACGCCGTGGCGCTGGAAACGGTGGCGCGGATGGCCCGGCTCACGGAAGGGCTCGCCGCGCGGAAAGCGGCGCCGCTTCTGCCCGCGCACGTGGCGGAAAAGCACTTCGCGCGCAAGCACGGGCCGAACGCCTACTACGGCCAGGGGAAGCGCTGAGGTGAAGCACGAACCGGTCGAGCTGGCGATCGTCGGCGGCGGCGCCGCCGGTCTTTTCGCTGCGGCCGTCGCGGCCGAGCGCGGCGTCGGGGCGCTGGTGTTCGAACGCAAGGCGCGCCCCGCCGCCAAGATGCTGATGACGGCGAACGGCCGTTGCAATTTCACGAAGGACGTCCCGGCCGCGCGCATGCTCGCGGATTGCGGCGAACCCGTCGCGTCCTTCGCGCGCGCGGCGCTCGAGGCGCTGCCGCCCGCGCGCATCGCCGCGGGGTTCAAATCCCTCGGATTGCGCGTCAAGCGCATGGCGGACGGACGGCTCTTCCCCGCGAGCGAAAAGGCGGCGGACGTGGTCCACGCGCTCGGCGACCTGCTGCGCGAGAAGGAAATCCCGATCGCCACGAACTGCGCGGTGACGGGCCTCCAGCCGGTGAAGAACGGTTTCATCGTCGCCACGAAACATTTCACCGTGTGGGCGAAGAACGTGCTCGTCGCCACGGGCGGCGTTTCGTTCCCGAAGACGGGCAGCGTCGGCGACGGGCAGAAAATGGCGGCTGCGCTCGGACTCCGGGTGACGCCGCTCAAGGCCGGTCTCACGGGCTACGATTTGCGCACGCCGCGCGTGCCGCGCCGGCACGAGGACGCCGAAGGACGCGTGGTGGTCGACGGCGCGGTGCGCTACCGCTGGCGCGGCGAACTCGAGTTCGACCGCGCGGGCGTCGCGGGCGCGGCGGTCTACAACTGCCAGCGGTGGGCGGCGAAGAACCTCGCGGCGGGCGCGCCGTTCGCCGTGGAGCTCGCCTTCGGCGGCGAAACGCTGACGCTCCGCAATCCGACGCCGCGGCCCCTCAAGGAGGCCATCGTGACGCTCGGCGGCGTCGCGCTCGACGAAATCGATCCGCTCACGATGGCGGCGCGGAAGATCCCCGGCCTGCATTTCGCCGGCGAAGTGCTGGACGTGGACGGCCCCACGGGCGGCTGCAACCTCTCGCTCGCGTTCGCGACGGCGCGGTTGGCGGTGGCGCACGTCGCGGCCTCCCGGGAACGCGCGTGAGCAGGCGGCGGAAAACGAAAGGCTTCCGCCGCCGCGCGTTCGCGCCGGCGGTTCTGGCGCTGGGCGCCGCGGCGTTGGCGTGTTTGCCGGCGTGGATCGCGAGATGGCGCGGCACGCGAGCGGATTTTCCGCCGCAGGCGGACGTCGCCGGCGGCGTTTTGGTGACGGGCTACTGCAATTGCGGAAAGTGCTGCGGCTGGAAGCGCAACTGGTTCGGCTTCGGCGTGCCCGTGTACGACTACGGTCCCATGAAGGGCAAGCGCAAAAAGGTGGGCGTGACCGCCGTTGGAACGAAGGCGAAGCACGGCACGGTCGCTGCGGACCCCGTGGTTTTCAAGTTCGGCACGCGGCTCGAAATACCCGGCTACGGCACGGGCGTCGTCGAGGACGTGGGCGGTTCGATCAAGGGACGCCACGTCGACGTCTGGTTTCCGTCGCACGACGCCGCCCGCAAATGGGGCGCGCGCAAACTCGCCGTCCGCGTTCTCCCGGCCGAATAGCGCCAATCCCCTTGCGCGAGTGGGCCCGATGATGGTAAAATACGGGCTTCCAGCAACGAAGCGGAAAAGTGAAACGTCCAAGTGAAATGGTTTGTCTATAACGTCCTGTTCGCCGCGGGCTATGCGGCGATGCTGCCGTTCTTCCTGAACCGGATGCGCCGCCGCGGCGGCTACCGCGCGCGCATGGGCGACCGGTTCGGGCGCCACCCCGCCGAAATCGCGGCGCGGTTGAAGGCGCTGCGCGAAAACGGCGCGAAGCCGGTGTGGATCCACGCCGTCTCCGTGGGCGAAGTGCAGGTGGCCGGGCAGTTGATGCGGGCGATGCGCGAGGTCGCGCCGGGCGTCCGCTTCGTTTTTTCCACCACGTCCTCGACGGGCTGGAAAATCGCCGAGAAGGAAGTGTCGGCGGCGGACGTGCTGATCTACAACCCCGTCGATTTCCCGGCGTTCGTGAACCGCGCCTTCGCGGCGGTGGATCCGTGCGCGGTGATTCTCACGGAAACGGAAATCTGGCCGAACTTCATCCGCCGCGTCCAACGCGCGGGCGTGCCGCTGTATCTCGTGAACGCGCGCATTTCGGACCGTTCCGCGCCGCGCTACCGGCGGCTGCGCTGGTTCTTCGGCGACTGTTTCCGCGCGTTTTCCAGAATCTGGGCGCAAAGCGATCTCGACCGCCGCCGCATCCTCGACGCGGGCGGCGACGCCGCCGCGATCGAAGTGAGCGGCAGCGTCAAGTTCGACGTCGCGCGGCGGAACGAGGCGAAGGAGCGCGAGCTCCGCGCCTGGGTGGGCGAAGGGAACGTCCTTCTGGGCGGCAGCACGTGGCCGGGCGAGGACGAGCTGATGCTGCGCGCGTACAAACGCGCGCTGGCGGCGGATCCCGCGCTCAAGCTCGTGATCGCGCCCCGCCATTTCGAAAAGGCCGACGCCGTGGAGGCGAACGTGCTCGCCGCGGGATTCGCGTGCCGCCGCCGGTCGCGCGGCGCGGACGCGCCGGCGAAGCGTCCGGCGGGCGCGGCGGCGGACGCGCGCGAGGTGTTCCTCGCGGACACCACGGGCGAGCTCATGGGGCTTTTCGGCATCGCGTCCGTGGCGTTCGTGGGCAAGACGGTTTCGGCGCACGGCAGCCAGAACATGATCGAACCGTGCTTGTGCGGCGTGGCCACGGTGGTGGGGCCGAACACGGAAAACTTCCGTCCCGTGATGAGCGACCTTCTGGCGTCCGCCGCCATCGACCAGCAGCTCGACGCGGCGGGCGTGGAAGCGGCTCTCGCGAAGTACGTGGCCGATCCCGAGGCGCGGCGGGCGCTGGGCGCCAAGGCGGTGGAGGCCGTGGCGCGCCGCCGCGGGGCCACGGCGCGCATCGCGCGCGAAATCGCGGAGGCGCTGGGCATGGCATGAAGGGCTGGCGGAAAATCCTGGCCGGGGCCGCGGTGGCCTACGCCGTCGCCGGGGCGGTGGCCACGCCGCGTCTGCGGCACGCCTGGTGGTATCTCCAGGAAAACGCCATGCGCCGCCACTCGACGTTCCTCGGATTGTGCGCGGCGAGCGCCGCGCTGCCGTGGTGCCTGCCGGACGCCGTGCGCGCGTACCGCAATCTCGCGACGCGCGGCGACGCGCGTCCCGCGCTGCCCGCGGCGCTCGTGGCGGCGGTGCCCGGCCAAACCCACGCCCTGCACGTCGACGCGCGGATGCTCACGCGCGGACGTTTCCGCGCGCTGCTGGAGGACTACGCTGCGGAGCACGGCGGCTGCCGCGTGTGGAGCACGGGGCTTTACGACTACGTGTTCACGGCGGGCGGGACGCTGCCGCTGGAAAAACTGCTCCGGGAGTTCGAGGACCCCGCGTCGTTCGACCGCTTCGCCGCGGCGCGCGTCTATGCGCCGTCCGACCTGCTTTCGTGCTACGTGGGGGACGTGGCGGAAGTCGCGCCCGCCCTCGCGGACGCGCCGCGGCAGGGAGCGCTGGCGGGATGGTGGAAGGGGCTGCGCGCGCTTTTCCGTCCCACGCCGGAAGGCGCGGACGCGCCGCTGCGGACGATCGATTTGACTCCGCTCGCCCACCCCGCCTTTTCGTGGATCGATCCGGGCGGCGTGGATCCCGAAGTGCTGGCCGCGTTTTCGAACGCGGTCGAAGTCGCGCAGGGCGCGCGCCGCGAGGTGCTGCTGGGCCACGACGACGCGGCGGCCGGCAACCGGACGAACGCGCTGGCGCGCTGGGCGCGCGCCGCGCAGGCGAGTCCGCACGATCCGCTGCTCACGGCGCTGGCCGACGCGATGGACCGCGAGGGGCGGCTGCACGTGAAAATCGGCAATCTCGCCGGCGCGCTGCACTGCTACGAAAACCGCATGGAGATTTTCCCGGACGACGTGGCGGCCCTGCACAACTTCGGGCTCTGCCTCAAGAACGC
>JAKSOX010000064.1 GCA_024405335.1 Kiritimatiellia bacterium | reverse complement strand
GCAAGGTGTTCTTCTGCAATTCGGGCGCCGAGGCGAACGAGGCGGCGATCAAGCTCGCGCGCAAGTGGGGCGCCGCGAACGGCGGCCGCTACGAAATCGTCGCGATGCGCAACGGCTTCCACGGCCGCACGCTCGCCACGGTGGCGGCGACGGGCCAGAGCTGGTGCCAGGAAGGGTACGAGCCGCTGCCCGTGGGCTTCAACTACGCGGACTTCAACGACTTGGAAAGCGTCAAGGCGGCGATTTCCGAGCAGACGGTGGCGATCATGCTCGAAGCCGTCCAGGGCGAAGGCGGCGTGACGCCGGCGACGGAGGAGTTCATGGCGGGCGTGCGCGCGCTGTGCGACGAAAAGAACCTGATCATGATCTGCGACGAAGTCCAGTGCGGCATGGGACGCACGGGCAAGTGGTGGGGCTGGCAGAACTACTCCGTGAAGCCGGATCTCTTCACTTGCGCGAAGTCCCTCGCGGACGGCGTGCCGATGGGCGCGCTCGTTTCCAACGCGAAGTTCGCCGACGTGTTCACGCCCGGCAGCCACGCCTCCACGTTCGGCGGCAATCCGCTCGCGTGCGCGGCGTCCCTCGCCACGATCAAGATCATCGAGGACGAAAAGCTCCTCGACGCGGCGGCGAAGAAGGGCGAGCTCCTGAAGGCGGCCCTGCAGGCGTTCGCCGAAAAGTTCGACCAGGTGCTCGACGTGCGCGGCCTCGGCCTCATGCTCGGCATGGTGGTGGACGGCGACCCGAAGGCGGTGGTGGACCAGTTCCGCGCGTACAACGTGCTCGCGCTCACGGCGGGCGGCAACGTGGTGCGGTTCCTGCCCACGCTGTCGATGTCCGAAGACCACCTCGAAGAGGCCGTGGACATGATGTCCGAGGCGCTTGACGAGCTCTGGGGCGGCGACGCGGAGTGACGAAGGATTTTCCAGGTTTCCAAATAGGAGCATTCAAATGAAGTTGGAAGAACTGAAGGGCAAGACCGTTGGCGTGTGCGTCAGCGGCGGTTTGGATTCGAAGACGATCTGCTGCGTTCTGCAGGACGCGGGCGTGAAGGTGAAGGCCTTTTCCGCCAACGTCGGCCAGCCGGACGAGAAGGACATCAACGACATCAAGAAGAAGATGGCCCCCACCGGCGTGGACACCACGATCGTGGACGTCACGAAGGCGATGGCGGACATCTGCTTCGAGACGGTGAAGTGCCAGGCGATGTACGACGGCGGCTACTGGAACTCCACGGGCATCGCCCGCGCGGTGACGGTGGCGGCGCTGCTGCCGGCCATGAAGAAGGCCGGCTGCACGGTGCTCGTGCACGGCGCCACGGGCCGCGGCAACGACCAGATGCGCTTCGAGCGCTACACCAACGTGATCGATCCGAAGTTCGGCGTGTACGCCCCGTGGCGCGACGCGGACCTGCTCAAGAAGTTCCCCGGCCGCACCCAGATGGTGGAATTCCTCGCCAAGCGCGGCATCGTCGCGTTCGTGGGCACCAAAAAGAAGTATTCGACGGACGCGAACCTCGCGGGCCTTTCGCACGAAGCGGAAGACCTCGAGTCGATGGAAACGTCGATGCGCATCGTCAAGCCCACGATGGGCGTGTGGCCCGAAAAGGCCCCGAACAAGGTGGAAAAGATCGTTCTCAAGTTCGAGAAGGGCCGCTGCGTCGCGGTGAACGGCCAGAAGATGACGCCCTACGAAGTGATGCTCGCGGTCAACAAGATCGGCGGCCGCAACGGCATCGGCATGAAGCACGCGCTCGAAAACCGCATCATCGGCACGAAGAGCCGCGGCGTGTACGAAGCGCCCGGCATGGAAGTCCTTTCCTGGGGCCTCAAGTACGTCTACGAAGGCGTGATGGACCGCCGTTCGTGCAAGCTTTTCGCGGAGCTCTCGAAGCTCGTTTCCGATCAGATCTACGACGGCCGCTGGTACGATCCCGCCACGCAGGCGGCGCGCGCGGCCATTCAGGTGTGGGCGAACAAGGCGACGGCCGAAGTGACGCTCGGCCTCTACAAGGGCAACATCTTCTTCGAGTCCCTCAAGGGCCTCAAGGCGACGATCTACAACGAAGCCGATTCTTCGATGGAGGCGTCGGACGGTCTCAACCCGCATTCTTCGCAGGGCTTCGCGGAGATCCAGTCGGTCGAGGCGAAGATGCTCGCCAAGGCCGGCCAGATCGTGGTGAAGTGAACGCCACCCCGCTCATGGCTCGCAGCGAAGCGGCGCCGGACGGCGCCGCCGCGCGGGCTTTTTTCGCGGGGAAGCGCGTTCTGGTGACGGGCGCGGGCGGCACGATCGGCGGCGAACTCGTCCGCCAGCTGGTCGAAATGGGAGCGCGTCGCGTGGTGATGGCGGAACGGGGCGAGAACGCCCTGTACGAAATCGCCCGCCGCGTGCCTCCGGCCGTGTGCAAGGCGGAACTCGCCGACGTGAACGACGAGCGCCGCATGCGCGAACTGTTCGCCGCCGAGCGGCCCGAAATCGTGTTGCACGCGGCGGCGTACAAGCACGTGCCGATGGTGGAACTCAATCCGCAGGACGGATTGCGCAACAACGCGGCGGCGTCCCGCCGGCTCGGCGAAATCGCCCGCGACGCGGGCGTGTCGCGCTTCGTGTTCGTTTCCACCGACAAGGCGGTGAACCCCGCGGGCGCGATGGGCGTTTCGAAGCGCGTCGCGGAAATCCTGCTGATGGATTTGAACGGCGGCGGAACGGCGTTTTCCGCCGTCCGGTTCGGGAACGTGCTCGGATCGAGCGGCAGCGTGCTGCCGCTGTGGGAAGAGCAGATCGCGCAGGGCGGGCCGGTGACCGTGACCGACGCGCGGATGAAACGCTATTTCATGACGCTCCGCGAGGCGGCGGGCCTCGTGTTGGCCGCGGCGGCGATGGACGCCCGCGAGGGCCGCATCTACACGCTCGACATGGGCGCGCCCGTGAGCGTGCTCGCGCTGGCGGAGGAAACCATCCGGCGCGCGGGGAAAAAACCGCACGAGGAAACCGAAATCGTCTTCACGGGCGTCCGTCCGGGCGAGAAGCTGTTCGAGGAACTGGACGTGTCCGGCTCGTCCTACCGCGAAACGGGGCACGCGAAGATCTACGAAACGGCGTGCGCCCCGGCCAACGCCGACAAGATCCGGGAACTGCTCGAGGACGTGCTTTCTGGTCCGGCGGCGGACGCCGCCGCGGGCGTGAAGAAACTGGCGGAGGCGTGCGGATGATGGACCGCGTCGAAGTGCGCGCGCCCGCGCGCATCGACCTCGCCGGCGGCTGGAGCGACACGCCGCCGATTTGCAACGCGCTGGGCGGCACGGTGGTGGCGGCGGCGGTGAAACTTTCCGGGCGATTGCCGATCCGCGTCTCCGTCGCGCGCCGTCCCGAGCCCGGCATGCTGGTGCGCAGCCGCGACCTCGGAAAATGCCGCGAACTCAAGTCGGACGCCGAACTGCGCGACCATTCCGATCCGCGCGACTGGTGCGCGCTGGTGAAAAGCGCGCTGGTGGTGACGGGCTGGCGCATGGCGCGCGGCGGATTGGAAATCGAACTTTCGTCGGATTTGCCGAAGGGGAGCGGACTGGGAACGAGTTCCATTCTCGGCGCGTGCCTGGTGTCGGCGTTGGAACGGCTGGCGGGGCGCGGGCACGACGTCGCGCGCGTTCGCGACCTGGTGCTCGAACTCGAACAGGAAATGCGCACGGGCGGCGGCTGGGAGGATCAGATGGGAGCGCTCGTGCCGGGCGTGAAGATCCTGCGTTCGGCCGCGGGCGGGCGCCAGGACGTTTCCTGGGAGCGCCTTTCGGCGGAGGAGGAAGCGCGCGCGGCGCGGTTTCTGAAGGCGCGCGGGCTGTTGTATTTCACGGGCGAAAAACGCATGGCGCGCAACGTGCTGCGCGGCGTGCTCAAAAACTTCGCCGCCGACGGCGACGAAGGCGTCGCGCGCGTCGAGGCGCTCAAGGCGGGCGCCGGGCGCTGCTTCCGCGCGCTCAAGCGCGGCGACTGGACGCATTTCGCCGCCGCCGTGAACGAATACTGGATGCTGAAGAAGGCGATGGATCCCGGCAGCACGAACGACCGCGTCGAGCACGCGATCGCGCGGGTGGCGCCGTGGACGCGCGCGGTGACGCTGGCCGGCGCGGGCGGCGGCGGGTTCATGTTCATCCTCGCCAAAAGCGCGGCGGCAAAACGCGAAATCGTCAGACGGCTCACGCGCCGTCCGGCGTGCAAGGCGTCCAAATTCCACGATTTCGAAATCGACGGCGGAGGGCTGCGCTTTGTTTGACGCGATCGTCCTCACCGCGGCGAACGGCGCGCAGGCGCGGGGCTACCGCGCGGAACTCGCGCGGCGGCGGAAGGACGGCCGCCTCGATCCCGGCGTGCGGACGCTCGCGCTTTCCGATCCCGGCGGCCGCCGCGTGGGCAGCCTGGGCGCCACGGTGCGCGCGCTCGCGAAAATCGATCTGGACAAACGCACGCTCGTCTGCCATTCCGGCGGCGACGCCCGCCGGACGCCCGGCTACGCCGCGCGCGGCAAGGCGTTCATTCCGCTCGCGGACGGCGCGCTGTTCGACGAAATCGTCCGCAACATGTCGCGGCTGGCGCTGCCCGAGGCTGGCGTGCTCGTCGTTTGCGGCGACGTCGCGCCGCGCTTCGACTACGCGGCGGCCGATTTTTCCCGTCCCGGCGTGACGGGCGTGGGCTATTGGGACGGCTACGACCAGGCCGCCCGCCACGGCGTGTACGTGGCGGACCGGGCGGGCCGCGTGCGGAACTTCCTGCAGAAGCCGTCCCGCGAGGCGGCGCTGGCGGCGGGCGCGTTCCGCCGCGGCAAGCTCGCAGTGGACACGGGGATTTTCTGGATCGACGCGCCCACGGCGCGGAAGATGCTGCGCGCGGGGTGGAAAACGGGCGACCTGTACGAGCGGTTCGCCACCGAACTCGTGCGCGGTTTCGCGCCGTTCTGGGCGCACGTGGCCGGCCGCGGCGAGCTGTTCCACGTGGGGACGAGCCGGGAACTGCTGGCGCTGCTGGGCAGGGACGGCGTGCATCTCGACGGGTGCGGAATCCCGCGCGAGGCGATGGATTTGGCGGGCGGCAACGTGGTCACGGGCGTGCCGGCGAACTGGCCGAAGAAGGTGCGGCTGGCGAAGAACGAGTGCCTGGCGGCGCTGCCCGTGGGGCGCGACGGCTGGGTGGAGGTCCGCTACGGCCTCGACGACAATTTCAAGGAAGACGGCAAATGGGAGAAAAAGCTCTTCCGGCTGGACGGGAAAGCCGTTTCGCTCAAGGAACTCGTGCCCCGGGTCAACGCCGTCAGGCTTGCCGCCATTCCGCGTAACGTGGTATAATCGCACCCATGAAAAGAACGATAGCACTGTTGGCGGCCGCGGCGTCTTTGGGCGCGGCGGCGATCGACTACGATTTCGAGCAGCCCGCGCTCGTGCCCGCGCCGCAGAAGGCGGATTGGCGGCTGGACGCCTGCACGGAGCTGGACGACGGGTTCGTCCTGCGTCTCACCTGCCCGAAGGACGGCGGGCAGGCGGCGGCCTGGCTTGCCGCCAAGGTGAAGGAGGCGTTCGGGATTTCCTGCAAGGTGGAAGCCCCCACGTTGGCGCCGGTGGAGAATCTCGGGCCGGAAGAGTACCGCCTGCTCACCTACAAGCGCGGCGTCGAAATCCGCGCGGGCGGTTTCGCGGGCGTCCGCTGGGCGTTCATGACGCTGCGCCAGATGGTGCAGCCCAAACGCGGCACCGCGACGGTGCAGGGCTGGATTTGCCCGGCGGCGAAAATCTCCGACGCGCCGGCGTTCGCGTTCCGCGGCATGCACCTGTGCTGGTTCCCGGAAACGTCCGCCGCGCAGATCGAGCGCGCGATCCGCCTCGCGGGTTACTACAAGTTCAACGTGGTGGTGCTGGAGACGTGGGGCGCGTTCCGCAGCGAAAAGTATCCGTGGTACGGCTGGCCGGACGGCAAGATGACGAAGCAGGAAATCGCGCGCCTCGTGGCGTTGGGCAGGGACCTCGGCGTCACGCTCGTGCCGCAGCTGAACGTCTTCGGCCACGCCACGATGAGCCGGTGGAGTTCCGGCAAGCACGCCGGGCTCGACTTCCATCCCGAGCACCAGCCCGTCTTCGAGCCGCGCAACGGCTGGAACTGGTGCCTTTCCAATCCCGAGGCGATCAAGATGATCAAAGAGCTGGCGGCCGAAATGCACGAAGCGTTCGGCAATCCCCCGTACTTCCACGTCGGGTGCGACGAGGCCACCAATCCGAGCTGCCCCGTGTGCCGCGCGGCGGACTATCCGACGCTCGTCGCGAACGCGATCGGCGAAGTGTCGAAGACGCTGAAGGCGCGCGGCGCGCGCCCGATGATGTGGCACGACATGCTGCTCGAAAAGGGCAAATGGGGCCGCTTCTACGCGAACGGCAAGAACGCGGACAAGTTGCTCGGCCTCCTGCCCAGGGAAATGGTGATCTGCGACTGGTTCTACAACGACGGCGTCTCGCCCGAGGGCTACCCCACGTTCGCGCATTTCAAGAAGGCCGGGTTCGACGTGCTCACCTGCCCCTGGCGTTCGCCGGACGGCACGCGCGCGCAGGGCAAGGCCGCGCTCGAAGCGGGGGCCACGGGCGTGCTGGGCACGACGTGGCACCACCTCTACGGCGCCGACGTGGAGAAAATCTTCGTGCCCACGGCGGATGCGGCGTGGGGCGGCGGAGCGCGCGTTTCCGACGGCTCGTACTTCGCCACGCATCTGCGCCAGATGGGATGGGACATGAAACTCGTAGACCAGCGCGAAACGGGCTGGTACAACGAACAGATCCCCGGCTCCACGATTTCCCCGTGCGGGAACTGAACTCCGACGTTCGAAGGTGGACATGTTTCCGCGCAAATTCAAAATCTGCGACGCCTTCGGGATACCGGTTTATCTCGACTTCTCGCTGGCGATTCTGCTGCTGCTCTTCGTGACGGATTCCGGCTCCTTCGCGCAGGGGCTTTCCTGCGCGATCGTGCTGGCGCTTTCCATCGTGGCGCACGAGCTCGGGCACGCGCTCACGGCGCGCGCCTTCGGCTACCGCACGCGCGACATCACCGTGTCGCTGCTGGGCGGCTGCGCGTCGCTCATTTCGCTGCCGCGCAAGGCGTCGCAGGAGTTCCTCACGGCGATCGCGGGGCCGGCGACGTCCTTCGCGCTCGCGGGGCTTGCCTGGTGCGCGCTGGCGTTCCTGCCGATCCACGACCGCTTCACGGCGATGCTGCTGGTGTATGCGAAGTGGATGAACACGATGCTCGGCGGGTTCAACCTGCTGCCCGGGTTCCCCATGGACGGCGGGCGCGTCTTCCGCAGCGCGGCGCGCCTTTTCACGACGCGCGCGAAGGCCACGAAGGCGGCGATGGTCGTCGGGCGCGTTTTCGCGGTGCTTCTGGGATTGCGCGGCTTGCACTCGATGGTCGCCGGCGGCGGTTGGGGTTTCATATCCGTCCTGATCGCCTGGATGATCTGGCGCGAGGGCTGGCGGGAATACCAGGCCGCGCTCATGGAGGAGCGCTGGGGTTTCGACGACGCGGACCGTTGGGCGCGCGTTTCGCCGCCGCCGTACGGCGGGCGGTCGAGCGAGTCGGAAGTGCGGGAAGATTGAGCGTTTGGATTCTGAAATCGGAAACCGGAGGAAACGATGAACAAAATGGCGATGGCGGCGACGCTGGCGATGGCGGCGGCGATGGCGTGGGCGGCGGATCCCAATCCGCGTTTCGGCATGGCGGGATACACCTACCACAAACAGACGGCGGACCAGATGCTCGACGCCCTGCAGAAGCTCGACGTGCACTGGCTTTGCGTGAAGGACTTCCATTTGTCCTACGCGGCGTCGGACGCGGAAATCGCCGTGTTCAAAAAGAAATGCGCGGACCACGGCGTGACGCCGTACGCGGTGGGGCCGATCTACATGGGCTCGCACGCCGAGGCGGACCGCGCGTTCGATTTCGCGAAGCGCCTGGGCGTCAAAATCGTGGTGGGCGTGCCATACCTGGTTCCCGAAGGCGGCAAGGACGAATGGGGCGGGCGCGTCGCGTCCCGCGAGCTGTGCGAGTACGTGTCGGGCCTCTGCGCGAAGTACGACGTCCGCTACGCGATCCACAACCACGGTCCCGACGTGCCGAAGCTTTTCCCCACCGGAGAATCCGCCTGGGAAATGGTGAAGGATCTCGATCCGCGCATGGGCCTGTGCCTGGACGCCGGCCACGATTTCCGCTTCGGCGCCGATCCGGTCGCCTCCGTGCGCAAGTACGCGCCGCGCCTTTTCGACTTCCACCTGAAGAACGTCACGGAGCCGACCGTCAAAGGCAGCGCGATGCCGCTGCCGCGCGGCAAAATGGACATGGCCGCCATCTTCAAGGCGTTGCGCGACGTGGGCTACGCGGGCGTGTGTTCGCTGGAGTACGAGCGCGACTTCACGGACAACTTCGCCGGCATCGCCGAGTGCATCGGCTACTTCCGCGGCCTGTCGGACATGGCCTCCGAGGAGGAGGGATTCGAGCCGTTGTGGAACGGTCCGTCCTGCACGAACGAGTGGGTGAGCACCAAGGGCTGCGCGGCGTGGCCGTCGGCGAGCTGGGTGGTGGAGCCGGACGGCGTGCTCACCGTGCTGCCCGTGGAGGGCAACGTGGTGGGGCCGTGGACCCAAAAGCCGCCGGAGAAGGTGTGCCGGGCGTACGGCGGCGACCTTGTGACGCGCCGCAAATTCCGCGATTTCGACTTCCGCGTGGAGTTCCGCCTCACGGCGGCGGCGAATTCGGGCATCAAGTATTTCTACGACGAATCGGTCAACAACGGCACCACGCTCGAATACCAGATCCTCGATCCCGGCCATCCCGACGCCACGAAAGGCCGCGACGGCAACCGCCGCGTGGCGGCGCTTTACGACATGATGCCCGCTCCTGCGGCGGCGGCGCTCGTGCGGCCCGTCGGCGACTGGAACCTGGCGCGCGTGACGTCGAAGGGAACGCACGTGGAGCATTGGCTCAACGGCGTCAAAGTGCTCGAATACGAGCGCGGCGGCGCGGCGTTCGCGGAGGCGTTCAAGGCGTCCAAGTATTCGGACAAGGAGTACTTCGACAAGAACGGCAAGTGGGGCCTCACGCCCGAAGGCCGCATCCTGCTGCAGAACCACGCCGATTCCACCGTGAGCTTCCGCAACGCCCGCGTCAAGGCGTTGT
>JAKSOX010000063.1 GCA_024405335.1 Kiritimatiellia bacterium | reverse complement strand
GCGGCTGCGGCGGGAGCGGCGGTCGCCTCCTGGTCGGCGGGAATCGGGTCGCGCTTGCCTTCCGGCTGCGCGCGCCACTTGAAGTATCCCAGCGCCACTTCGGGGAAAAGGCAATAGGACAGGACGTCCTCCTCGGCCTTCACGAGGCCGGCGGGGATTTCCTTCGCGGCGGCGGCGAGACCGGGCTGGAGCAGGTCCGCGGGGCGGCAGTCGATCGGCTTGAGGCCGCCGCAGAGCTTCTTGCGCAACGCGGGCGCGATCGGCGCGGGCGTGCGGCCGTAGTAGCCGGCGGCGTAGTGCTTCGTTTCGTCCGTCACCATCGAATAGCGCTTGCCGGAAAGGACGTTCAGCACGCTCTGCACGCCCACGATCTGCGAGGTGGGCGTGACGAGCGGCGGATAGCCGAGATCGGCGCGCGTCTTCGGCAGCTCCTCGAGCACTTCGGGCAGACGCTCGAGCGCGCCCTGCTGGGCGAGCTGGTTGCGGAGGTTGGAGATCATGCCGCCGGGAATCGCGTGCACCAGCACGCCCGCGTCCACGGGCTCCACCTTGCGGCAGCTCGCGGGCTGGCGTTTCTGCTTCAGTTCCCGGAAATAGGCGTTGATTTCCGCGAGCTTCGCGGCGTCCAGGCCGGTGTCGAAACCTTCCGACTCGAGAATCGTCTTCACCGATTCGCACGGCGGCTGGCTGGAGAACGAACTCATCGTGGAAATCGCGCAGTCCACGCAGCCGGCGCCGGCTTCGACGGCGGCCATGTACATCGCCGCGGCCATGCCGCTGGTCATGTGCGAATGGACCTGCACGGGCACGTCTGGCACGGCCTTCACGAGCGCGGAAACGAGTTCGCGCGCCGCGCCCGGCGTGAGGATGCCGGCCATGTCCTTGATGCACAGCGTGTCCACGCCCATCGCGGCCTGCTCCTTGGCGAGCTTCACGTAGGCGGCCACGGTGTGGACCGGCGAGGTGGTGTAGGAAATCGTGCCCTGCGCGTGGCCGCCGTATTTCTTCACGGCTTTGATCGCGGTTTCGAGGTTGCGCGGGTCGTTCAGCGCGTCGAACACGCGGAAGACGTCCATGCCGTTCTCGCGCGCGAGCGCCACGAAACGCTCCACCACGTCGTCGGGATAGTGCTTGTAGCCGAGCACGTTCTGGCCGCGCAACAGCATCTGCAGCGGCGTCTTCTTGCAGACGCCCTTCAGGAGCCGCAGCCGCTCCCAGGGGTTCTCGCGCAGGAAGCGCATGCACACGTCGAACGTGGCGCCGCCCCAGCATTCGAGCGAATAGAAGCCCGCGTCGTCGATCGCCTCGGCGATCGCGAGGATGTCGTCCGTGCGCATGCGCGTCGCCCAAAGCGACTGGTGCGCGTCGCGGAGAGTCGTGTCGGTGATTCTGATTTTTTTCGTTTTCATCGCTGTTGTTCGGCGTTCGCCTTTTCGATCGCGTCGGCCATGGCGTCGCGCCAGGCGAGCACGTCGTCGGGATTGTTCGTGTATTCCGCCAGGCCGGAGAGCACGGTCTTCGGCACGGCGACGAGTTCGCGCGCGGCGTCGGCCCACGCCGCCTTCGGGTGGCGCTTGATCTTCTCCTCGAGCAACTGCGCGTAGGCGAGGTCTTCGAGGCCGTCGCGGAAGTTCTCGAAGCGGATCGTCGTGCACGGCACGCCGTCGGGTCCGGCGCACAGCCAGCTGTAGCCGCCGTTGCTCGAGGTCCAGCTCTGCGCCGTCCAGTCGGTGAACGCGCTCGGACCGGAAATCGGGCGCTTCGAATTCCAGATCGTCGTTTCCTGGTAGAGGAATCCGTCGGGACGGTACTTCGCCGTCATCGCGCCCATCAGCAAGCGGCCCTCGATCGCGGGGCTTTCGATGTACATGTTCGCCTGCTTGCCGTCCGGATCGTTGCGGATGTGCCACCAGATCTGCCGCCCTTCCTTGCGCGCTTTTTCGGCGCGACCGGGATCGAACTTCTCGGTGAGGGGGGTGAAACGGTCCATGACGTCGAGTTTCGTGCCCACGCCGAACTTGCCGTCGTAGGTGGTGGTGAGGATCGGCACGTTCGGCATCACGCGCTTGAGTTCGTTCACGGCCCAACGCACGTTCTCGAAATGCTTCTCGTCCACGTCTTCGCAACCGTAGATGAACACGTAGCGCTCGAGCCCCACGGACTTCGCCGTCTGGTAGCTCTTGAGCAGACGGGCGACGGTGCTCACGCGCCACATGGACTTGCCGGTTTCGTCCATGCGCTTCGGGAAGTCCCAATGGCCAAGGTTGAAGCCGACGAGACGCCCGTCGCGCGCGAAGCGCGACATCGCGTTGAGCTTCCGGGAATCGTTCGCCAAACTGTTCTGGTACAGGTTGTCGAACGTCACGAAACGGTCGGCCAGGAAGTCGATCCACTCCGCCTCGTGGAGCTTCCACTTGTTCACGGGCGCCTCGGGATCCGCGAGCAGCCGGTTGTTGCGCTCGATTTCCTCGGGGCTGGCGGCATGCCAGTTGGGCGACGGCGCGAACGAGAGCGCGGTGGGGATCGGGGTGCGCTTCGGCACCGCGAAGTCGTTCACGCGCACTTCCAGCGGCAGACGGCGGATTTCGCGGCCGTCCGCGGACACGACGAGTTCGCCGTTGTAGACGCCGGCCGCCTGGTCGTACGGCGCGTGGAATTCGATCCAGAACCCCTGGACGTCGCCGACCGCCACGTCCACGGATGCGAGATGGCCGAGAATCGGATCGGGCCACCAGCCGAGCCGCGGCTTTTCCCCGATGCGGCGGAAACCGACGCCGTCCGGCTTCCGGATCTGGCGCGACACTTCGTACGGCGGCTCGTGGACGGTTTCCACGTAGCCCAGCACGGACGTTTTCACGCGCGACGCGGGAAACTTCTTGCGCGGAACCAAACGCGCCAGCCCCTTGCTCGGCCGCACGAGTTCCGTGGCGGCGACGCTCGCGCCGGCAAGCGGACTCCGGACGGGCGCCACGAAAATCTGGACGGCTTCGCGTTCGCCGCGCGCCAGACGCACGCGGATTTCCTTCGCCGGTTTCGGCAACGCGCCGTCGCGGGGCCGGATCTTTTCCATCGCCGTGGCCGCGCCCACGAACACGCCGTCCTCGGCGGCCGCGGACAACGCCTCGAGCCGGTCGACGTCCGCCGCCCGCGCCAACGCGCCGACGGCGCAAACCACCGAAAACGCCAAGCGCAATTTCATTGCTTCTTCCCCGTTTCGCCGGCGGCCTGCCATGCCGACCGGTCGACCGGCGCCTGACGGGCGCCGAACAACTTGCGCAACGTGCCGACGCCGTACACCCAAAGCGTCACCACGCAAACCGGCACGTGGTACAGCCACGCGCGATCGGGCTTGCGCTTCCACCCCGAAACCATCTGGACCAAAAGCGGCAACACCGTCGCCGTGCACAAACAGAAAAGCAGAATCCCGGTTTTGCGCTGGCGGTTCCACGGATACGTCCGCCGCTTGGTTTCGGCGAAATACAGAAAATCCCGGATGCGGCGCTTCTGCTTGCGCGCGAAATCGGACAGCCGGGCGCAGTAGAGGTGCACGATGCCCGTCTTCACCTTCGCGACCTTCACCGTGCCCGACTTGACGATGCGCTCGTAGAGGACGTCGATGTCGAACAAATACGGATCCCAGTTGCAGCCGTCGAGCAGCGAACGGCGGAACACGAACCCGTTCGCGCCGATGGTGGGCAGCGCCGACGCGCCCAGCGACAGCTTCAGGTAGTCCCCGCGGTCCTCGGCGGGAACGTCTAGCCCCGTCCATTTCCCGGTCACGGCCGACGTGCGGTCGTAGTTGCCGGTGAAGAGGCAGATGGGGTCGTTCATGCCCAGCAGCGCGAAGTAGCGCGTGAGCGCGGGATCTTCCGGGCGGACGGTGTAGGAAATCGGCTCCGCGGCGACGATTTCGGGATCGCCGAACGGCGCCGTCATGCGCGAAAGCCAGTCCGCGTCGGGCAGGACGTTGTCCGAATCCACCAGCGCGATCACGTCGCCGCGCGCCGCCTTGATTCCGGCCGTCTTGCCGGCCTCGCCCGTCTTGAGCGGATTGTCCGCGATCGCGTCCACGCCCTTCGCGCGGGCGATTTCCAGCGTGCGGTCCGCGCTGCCCGCGTCCGCGACCACGATTTCGTAGTCGGCGCGGGGGAAGCGCTGGGCAAGAATCGCGTCCAGACACGCCCCGAGCGTCCGCTCGGAGTTCAGCGTCGGAATGACGATCGACAGCCGCACGCCCGGATTCCCGTCAAATGGGTTTCGCGTCCGCCCAGAGCTTTTCGAGCGCGTAGTAGGCGCGCGCCTCGGGCGAAAACGCGTGCAGCACCACGTCCACGTAGTCCACCACGATCCAGCCGCTCTGCGGATCGCCGCTGGTGCGGTAGGAATCGACGCCCTTTTCCTTCATCGCGCGCTGGACGCCGGCGACGATGCCTTTGAGGTGCGGCGCCGCCGTGCCGGTGGCCACCACGAACGCGTCCGCCAAACCGGAAACGCCGCGCACGTCGTAGGTTTTGACGTCCACGGCCTTTTTGTCCGCCAGCGCGGACTTGACGAGTTCGACTTGTTCTTTCAGGGTCATGTGCTTCCGGACTCCGTTTTTCAGCGCTTCTTGACGAGGTCGGGGTTGACCGGCGTCGTCTTGACCTTCTCCACGATTTCGGCCACGGTTTCGGGATGCTCCTTGAGGAACTGCATCGTGGCCATCGTGCCCTGGCCGAGCTGTTCGGTGCCGTAGGCGTACCAGCTGCCGCGCTTTTCGACGATGCCGCGCACCAGCGCCGCGTCGAGCACGCTCCCCTCCCACGAAATGCCGCAGGAATAGAGGATGTCGAACTCGGCCTCGGTGAACGGCGGCGCGACTTTGTTCTTCACCACCTTCACGCGCGTGCGGTTGCCGATGACCACGTTCGCCGCGTCCTTGATCTGGCCGACGCGCTGCACCTGCAGGCGGCACGAGCAGTAGAACTTGAGCGCTTTGCCGCCGGGCGTCGTTTCGGGATTGCCGAACATCACGCCGATCTTCTCGCGCACCTGGTTCGTGAAGATGCACAGCGTCTTCGTCTGCGCGAGGATGCACGTGAGCTTGCGCATGGCCTGGCTCATCAGGCGCGCCTGCAGGCCCATGTGGCTGTCGCCCATGCTGCCGTCGATTTCCGCCTGCGGCGTGAGCGCGGCGACGGAATCGACCACGATCACGTCCAGCGCGCCGGACTTGCAGAGCCGTTCGCAGATGATCAGCGCCTCTTCGCCCGAGTTCGGCTGGGAAACGAGCAGGTCGTCGAGATTCACGCCGATCTTCTTGGCGTAGCCGGGATCGAGCGCGTGCTCCGCGTCGATGAACGCGGCGACGCCGCCCGCCTTCTGCGCGTTGGCCACCACGTGCAGCGCCAGCGTCGTCTTGCCCGAAGATTCCTGCCCGTAGCATTCCACGATGCGGCCGCGGGGCAATCCGCCCACGCCCAGGGCGAGGTCGAGCGACAACGCGCCGGTGGAAATCACGTCCACTCCGTGCATTCCTTCGTCGCCCAGCCGCATGATGGAAGAATCGCCGAACTCCTTGCGGATTTGGCTCAAAATCGCGTCCAGCGCGCTGTTGTTTTTCTTCTCGCCGCTCTTTTCCTTGGCCATGTCAACACCTCCCTTAATTTCAATGCTCCGATTATACCACGTCCGCCCCGGTTTGAAAATCCAAAACTCGCCGCCCGGCGCGCGAATGCGCCGGAAACGTCCACGGAGGACGAGCTCTGCGGACTCAGTGGATTTTGCCGAACAGGTTGCCGTAGCGCTTCAAATTGAGCGCCTCCACGAAGGACGAAATCTTCGTCACCGTGGAACACGGGTCGATCGACGCGTCCATGCAGTCGCCTTCGAGCGCCAGCAGCGGCACGCCCGTTTCGTCCAGCGTCTCGCGCAGCAGCTTCGAAAACGCGCGGTCCGCCAGCGAACAGCGGCCGAAGCCGTGCGTGTAGAGGATCACGCCGTTGAACTGCGCCGCCGGAATCGCCCGCTTCACGTATTCGACGCGGAGCGACGGATCGAGGAAGCCGCTCGTGAGCAGTTTCTTCGCGAGCGAGCGCAGCGGATCCTTCGGGTCGAGCGGTTCCCAGCCGATGAAGTTCGTCTCTTCGAACACGATCGGGGCGTTGCACGTCTTCTCGATGAAATCGAGATGCCGCGAATCGTAGAACGGCGGCAGGTGGAGCCACAGCAGGCGGTGCGTGTCTTCCATCTTGTAGCGCTTTTCCGCCCATTCCTTCTTCGCGAGGAGCTCTTCGTGATACGCCTTCTGGATGTCCACGAGATCCCGGGAACCCCACAGCTGCGAAAACACGACCGCGTTGTAGATCGCCTCGCTGCCGCGCACGAGCGGCGGCGACGTGAAGCGGAGCTCCTGGCACTTGCGCGCGTAGTCCGCCGCCTCGTTCGAAAGCGCGCACGCCTCTTCGAGCCGCGCGGGGTCGAGCTTGCGGCCGAACGCCTTTTCCATGAGGTAGATCGATTCGGCGAGACCGTCCGCGATCGTGTCCACCGCGTTGCGCGAACGGGCGCTGATCGGCGTCTGCAGGGAATAGAGGCGGTCCGGGATGCCGTATCCGCGCACGAGGTCCTCGAACACGCGCTCCGCCTGCTGGCAGGGCTGGGAAGTGGACACCACGAAATCGGGCTTGTCGAGCGGCATGCCTTCGAGCATGCGCAGGAACGAGCACGTCTGCTGGTCGAATCCCTTCTGCGCGGCGACGCCGAGCGCCTGCTTCACGCGGTCCGCCTTGCGGGCGAAGAGGGCCGCGTAGGTTTCGAGCGTCCGCACGCGGCAGCCCATCGCGTTCAGGATTTCCGTGGGGAAGAACAGGTTGCGCCACACGAGCGGGCGGTCGTCGTCCTTCGCGAAGAAGTCGCGCTTCGTCGTCTTCACGCGCAACAGCATCGACTTGCCGCGCGTCGGCTCGTATTCGACGCGGCCCGGCTCGAGCCGGTCGCGGAGTTCGTCGTACTGCTTCGCCAGCACCGCCGCGCCGAGCGCGCCCATCACTTCGTGGTGCGCGGGAATCACGATTTCGCTGCCCGTGAGCTTGCCGAGGAAGAACGCCACGGCCTTGTTGAACGCCACGCCCCCCTGGAAAAGGATCTTGCGGCCGGGGCAATGCAGCAGCAGCTGGCCCACCGAATTGAGGATCGTGCGCGCCTGCGCCTTGCACGCTCCGGCGAGCAGATCGCCGATCGGCACGCGGTTCTTGAACTTGTTGATGCTCGTCGCGGAAAGCACCGCGCACACCGAGCTGAATTCGGTGTTGGACTCGTAGTTGACCTTTTCCGAAACCTCTTCGACCTTGACGCCGAGCTTCTGGGCCACGGAATCGAGGAAGCTGCCCGTGCCGGCCGCGCACACGCCGCTCATCATGCTCGTCCAGAGCTTCATGATCGGGTTGTACACCATGCACTTCGAATCCTGGCCGCCGCAGTCGATGATCGCGTCCACGTCGGGATGCTCGAATTTCGCGCCCGCCACGTGCGCGGAAACCTCGCTCACCTGGAAATCGTAGGGTATGAAACGGCTGGTGTCGGAAACGATCTGGCTGCCAGTCACGACGACGGCCGCCATGTCTCCGAGCTTGAAACCGGACTTCTTCAGGAAATCGTCCGTCGTCTTCCGCACCGATCCCATGTTGCAGTTGCCGCAGCCGCTGCAACGGCCGGTGCACGCCAGACGGCCGGAATCCACGGGCTGGGTGCGGCGATACGTCGACGAAACGACTTTGCCCGACGCCGAAAGCACGACTGCCTTGAAAGTCGTGGAGCCGATGTCAATGCCCAAATAGCGTTTTTCTTCCATCTCTTTCCAATTTCCCGATAAAAGTTCCGCGCAGTATACCACATTGCGGAAAATTTGCAAATCCCTCGCGTTGTGGTATACTTGCGCGCATTGGGAGAAACGATGAACAACGAAAACGACGAAATGCCGCCTGGAGCCGTGAGGCGGCCTTGGGGCTGGTACGTCACCACGCTCCAAATGCCCGGCTACAAAACGAAGGTGTTTTCCGTCAATCCGGCCGCGCGGTTGTCGCTGCAGATCCACCGCCGCCGCAAGGAGATGTGGTCGATCGTCCGCGGCGAGGGACTGTGCACCGTGGGGAACAACCTCATGCAGGTCAGCGAGAACTCGCTCATCTCCGTGCCGCGCGGCGCCAAGCACCGCATCGAAAACCTCTCGGCGGACGCGCCGCTGGTCGTCTCGGAAGTGCAAATCGGCGATTACCTCGAAGAAGACGACATCGTGCGGCTCGACGACGACTTCGGCCGCTGACGCCCCACCCCTCACCGGAACGCGAACATGACGCAAAAACTCCTTACGGCATTCAAGGACGGCGGCCCCGTGATGTGGCCGATTCTCGTCCTGTCGCTGATCGGCCTCACGATTCTGGCCTTCAACTTCATCGCGCTCTTCCGCGGCAAGCGGGATTTCCGCGGCATGGGCGTGGTCAACACGATCATCACGGCGGAACCCATGCTCGGCATCCTCGGCACGGTCACCGGCATCATCCAGACGTTCGGCGCGCTCAACGCGGACCAGAACGCCGCGCCCCTGGCGGCCACGGCCGGCATCGGCGAAGCGCTCGTCACCACGGCGGCGGGGCTGGTGGCGGCGCTCGTGCTGCTCTTCCCCTACAACTTCCTCGCCGACAAGGCGAACGGCTGAAGCGCAACATGGGCGGAAAAATCCCCAAAGCCCGGCTCGACCTGACGTCGCTCATGGACGTCATGTTCCTCGTGCTCGTCTTCTTCGTCTACTCGATTTTCGACATGACCGTCCACCGCGGCGTCAAGGTGGACCTCCCCGACGCCGCCGGCGCGCGGGAAAAAGGCGAACGCGTCGTGATCACCATCACCGACCAGGACGCGCTCCAGCTGAACGGACGGGACGTTTCGCGCGACGCGCTGCTGAACGACGTCCGGCTGCTGCTGTCGGACCAGGACTTGCCCGTGATCATTTCCGGCGACCGGCGGGCAACGTTGGGCGCGGGCGTCGGACTGCTCGCCGACCTGAAAGCGGCGGGCGCCGAAAAGGTGAGTTTCCAGGTCAGGCGCGAATCCGCGCCGCCGCCCGCCGACGGCGGTTCCGGCCCGCGGTGAACCGTTCCATGCGCAATGCGTCCAACGGCGTTTTCGGATCGGTCGGCGGCCAATGGCTGCTGGCCGGCGGCATTTCGCTGGCGATCCACGC
>JAKSOX010000062.1 GCA_024405335.1 Kiritimatiellia bacterium | reverse complement strand
CGCCAAGGAGCCGTCCGCCACTCCTCCGGCGAAACCGGCGAAAAAGGCGCCCAAAAAACCGGCGATGAAGAAGATGGTCGTCAAGGCCCAGAAGGTCAAACCGGTCGAGGACGAATTCGTCAACAACGCGAAGGATTTTGCGTTCGCGATCGCCGAATCGATGAAGAACGCCGCCGCGAAGGCGGATCTCAAGGCCGCGTCCGCGTCCGCGCCCGCCGTCAAACTTTCGCGCCGCCCCACCACGCGCAAAGCCGGCAAGGCGACGCTGAAGTTCTCCGCTTCCGACTTGGCGCAGTTCCGCAAGTCGCTCATCGCGCTGCGCGAGCAGGTCGTCGGCAAGACCACGACGTTGCGCAACGTCGCCCTCGAGCAGACGATCGACCGCGTGGGCGAGGACGAGGACGGCAGCGACAGTTTCATGCGCTTGCAGAACCTCGGTCAGGTGGACGAGCAGAACAAGGTGATCCAGAAAATCGACGAAGCGCTCCGCCGCATCGAAGACGGCTCCTACGGCATTTGCGAAATCTGCGGCCAGCTCATCCGCAAGCCGCGGCTCCTGAATTTGCCGTTCGTGCACACCTGCATGGAATGCCAATGCGAAATGGAAAGCGGCAATCGCTGACCCGCCGATGAAGCGTTTCGTGTTTTCGTTCGTCGTCGTCGTGCATCTGCTTCTGGCGGATCAGATCGCGAAGGCGGCGGCGCTTTTTTATTTGAAGGACAGTTCGCCGGTTCCGTACGGTCCGTTTTTCAATTTCGCGTACGTCGAAAACCGCGGTTGCGCCTGGGGCATGCTGCAGGGGCATACTTGGCCGTTGGCCGCGTTCGGCGTGCTGGCGTTCGCGTTTCTCGCGTGGAAGCGCAAGAGCGTGTTCCCGAAGGGCTTTTGGGGTTTGGCGGCCGAACATCTGCTTTACGCCGGCATCATCGGCAACGTGCTCGACCGCTGCTACCACGGGTTCGTGGTCGATTTCCTCGATTTCCACTGGGGTGCGCACCATTTTCCCTGCTTCAACGTGGCCGACAGCTACATCACGGTGGCGGCGGCGATTCTGATCGCATGCAGTTTGTTCGAAAAGCGTACCTCTTAGCGGGGCCGACGGCAAGCGGAAAATCCGCCATCGCCGCCACGCTCGCGCGCGAAATGCGCGCGGCGATCCTTTCCGCGGACTCGATGCTCGTGTACCGGGGAATGGACGTGGGCACCGCCAAGCCATCGCCCGCCGAAATCGCCGAATTCGACATGGGCGGCGTGGACGTGGTGACGCCCGCCGAAGAGTTTTCGTCCGGCGCGTGGCTGCGCGCCGCCGCCGCATGGGCGGCTTCCGTGCCGGAAGACCGTCCGATCGTGATCGTGGGCGGCACGGGACTCTATTTTTCCGCGCTTCTGCGCGGACTCGACCGCAAGTGGGAAAAGCCGCCGCCCGAATATCCCGTGCTGAAAACGGACCGCGCGGCGTTGCGCGCGCGCATCCGCGCCCGTCTGGACAAAATGTACGCCGACGGTCTCGAGGCCGAGAAGGCGGCGCTTCGCGCGCGGTATCCCGCGTGGTCGAAAACGGCCGCGCTCGCCATCGGCTACCGCGAAGGCGACACGCCGGAAAAAATCTACGTGCGCACGTGCCAGCTGGCGAAGCGCCAGGACACGTGGTTCCGGCATCAGGCGACGCCCCTGTACGTGGAACCCACCGTGGACGCGGTGCGGGAAATCTGGCGTCGGAAAGGACCGTGGACGGTATGCTTCTCGAAGTGAACCATCTGCGCATCGCCTTCGGCGACGCGGTGCCGGTGCGCGACGTGTGCTTTTCCGTGCCGGAGCACGGCAAGGTGGCGATCGTGGGCGAATCGGGCTGCGGCAAGTCGCTCACGGCGCTTTCGCTCCAGAAAGACCATCCGGACGTGAAGATGGCCTACGTGTTCCAGAATCCGGGAGAATCGCTGAATCCCGTGATGCGCGTCGGCAGGCAAATCGCCGAAGCGCTGCCGAAGGGCCTTTCGAAAGGCGAAATCCGCGCGCGCATCCTCGATCTGCTCGCGCGGTGCAAACTGGAAGATCCCGCGCGCGTCGCGGATTCCCACCCGTGCGAACTTTCCGGCGGCCAGCAGCAGCGCGCGATGATCGCGATGGCGCTGGCGGCGGAGCCGCAACTTCTGGTGGCGGACGAACCGACCACGGCGCTGGACGTGACGACGCAGCGCGGCGTGCTCGAGCTGGTGGACGAACTGGCGGCGGAAAGCGGCATGGCGGTGTTGCTGATCACGCACAACCTGGGGTTGGTGGCGGGGCGTTCCGACTGGGTGAACGTGATGTACGCGGGTGAAATCGTGGAGTCCGGTCCGGTGGCGGAAGTGCTCTCGCGTCCGCGCCATCCGTACACGCGGGGGCTTTTGGCCGCGGTGCCGGCGCTCGACGCGCCGATGGACGCGCCGCTCGCCGACATCCCCGGCACGGTGCCGCCGCCGAACGCATGGCCGAGCGGCTGCGCGTTCCACCCGCGTTGTCCGTTCGCGACCGACCGCTGCCGCCGCGAAGCGCCGCCGCCGCGCGCGGTCGGCTCCTGCACGATCCGCTGTTTCCAGGGAGAATGACCATGCTCGACCAACTCGCCGCCCATCTCGACCAAATCGCCGCCTACGCGCCCACGTGGGGATTCGCGCTGGCGTTTTTCTTCATGGCCGTGGAAAGTTCGTTCATTCCGTTCCCGAGCGAGATCGTGATGCTGCCGTCCGGATTCCTCGCGGCGCGCGGCGAACTCACCTTCGGCTCCCCCGTGCCCGATCTCGTTGCGGCGGTCGTCGCGGGCACGGCCGGGTCGCTTGCGGGCGCGTATTTCAACTATTGGCTTTCGGCGAAGCTCGGGGAGCCGTTCCTGCGCAAATACGGCAAGTGGTTCTTCGTGAAACCCGAAGCGCTCGACCGGGCGGAAGAAGTTTTCAACCGTTACGGCGCGGCCACCACGTTCGTGTGCCGGCTGGTGCCCGTGATCCGCCAGCTCATTTCGATACCGGCGGGGCTTTCCCGGATGCCGCTCGGCGCGTTCACGCTGTTCACGGGATTGGGCGCCGGCGTCTGGAACGTGGTGCTCGCGCTCACTGGCTACGCCATCGGACGCGGCGCGGGCGACGTCACGTACGTGGAACTCGTCCACCGCGGCAAGGCGCTCGTGGACGCGCACCTCGCGTGGATCGTCCTCGGGGCGGTCGTTTTGGGCGTCGGCTACGCGGCCGTTTCCAAACTCGTCATGCGCCGCCGGCCGGAACGCGTTTGAAATCGCCTTTGCCGACTTGCTCAAAATGCAAGCGGCAAGCGAAGATGATTTTAACACATGGTCGTAATTTCTGTTCCACAAACGCCGACGTTGTGGTACAATCATGCGCAAAACAAGGAACGCGTGTATGGATTTTGAAACGATGATAAAGGCGTTGGGCGGGAAAATCGGCATCGAACTCGCGCCCGATGCGGAAGGCGTGTGCCAGCTTGCCGTGGACGACATGCAGGTGGTCGTCCAGCAGTTGCCGGAATTGCAGATGGTGTGCGTTTTCGCGGAGATCGGCGAACCGCCGCCGGAAAATCCCACGGCGCTCTACGAGGCGGCGTTGGCGGCGAACCATCTTTTCCAGGGAACGTCCGGCGCCACCATTTCCCGGGAAGCCGACACGGGCAAGTTGTTTTTGTGTCGCTGCGACCCGTTGCCGTTGCTGGACGCCGACAGTTTCTCGGCCGTGCTCGAGAAATTCGTGAACACGCTGGAAACGTGGCGCAAGCTTGTGGCCGAGTACCGCCCGGTCGCCGATGCCGGCGTCAAGTCCGCCGCGGAGCAGGAGATGCCGGCGTTTGACGGTTCGTTCATGCAAGTTTGATTTTTTGACGGGGGTCAATGCCATGGAAATCGTGAAGACAAAAGAAGGTTCGGTTCTCAACGTCGTCGTGAAAGGGCGTCTGGAAACGGCGACTGCGCCTCAATTGGACGCCGAGGTCAAAGGTTTGGCCGCCGACGTCATGGACATGACTTTCGACTTTTCGGAACTCGAATACGTGTCCTCCGCCGGCTTGCGCGTCATTCTCATGGCGCAAAAGACGATGTCGGCGCGCAAGGGTTCGTTCAAACTCGCCGGCGTCAACGCCACGGTGAAAAAGGTTCTCGATCTCACGGGTTTCTCGCCGTTGCTCACGTTCGTGTGAGTTCGCGATGGACGACACTTCCATCCGCAACGGTCCGCAAGCCGACGGCACCGGCGATTCCGCCGTTTCCAGGTGGTGGTTTCGCGTTGCGACGTCGTTGGTTCTGGCCTACGCGCTCATCGTCGTGGCCGTCGGTCTTGCGCAGCACCATGCCGCCGACGTGCGGTCCATGGGCGAAATGGATTATTGCACGACGGATTTCGCGATTTCATTCAACATATTCGCCGACTACGGATTGGGGCTCGGCGCTTCTTGGATCCGCAACCAGATCCAAGCATCCACGTCGACCGTGTCGCAGGCGCAATTGCGGCAATGGGCGGGGCTCGCCGGCCTGGATGAAATCAACGTCGTGGCGGAAGACGGCCGCATCGTGGTTTCCACGGACGACGAAGTGGCGGCCGTCGGCAAGTTGAGCGGCGCGTCCGAGCGTTTCATGGTGTTGACGAACGGCGTGACGGATTCTTATTCCGAGCCGTTTCGCGCGGGCGCCGCGAACCCGGACTGCTGCCGGAAATATCTGGGTGTGCCGTTCAAGGACCGTCCCGGTTTTCTGCAGGTCGGCTACGACATCCGGCACTCCTCGGACGTGTTCACCGCCGTCATGCGCGGGTGGACGTACGGCGAGAAAGACACCGGGTTCTTTTTCTGTGCGCGCCGGGAGGGCGACGACTACCGCGTGGTCATGGACGCCCGCGCGGACGCCTTGGCGCGATGTCCGTTTGACGAAAACGGCGAAATCGCGCCGCGTGCCAAGGCCGCCCATGCCGTCTGGACTGGCAAGCGGCTGCGGGCCGATTTGCATTTCGACTTGGACAAGATTTTGGCGGCGATTCCGCCGACGCCCGACGTCAACGCCGCCCTGAAGAATTTCACCGCCAAGACGATGCGTCTGCGGTTTGGCGGCGAAGAGTGCGCGTTGCGCGCGTGCCATATCGGCGACATGATGGTCGGCACGATGTTGTCGCTGTCGGCGAACCGCTCCGTCAACCGCACGACGACGGCGCTGGTCGCCGTTCTGCTGCTGGTGGCGTTCGTGGCGTTCGGCTTTTTGCTGCTCCGGATGATTTCTTCCAACCGCAAGCTTTCGGCCATGCGCGAAGCGGAAAACCGCCGCAACGCCGAAGATCTGACGATGGCGCATTCGATTCAGCGCACGGCGCTGCCCGTGATCTTCCCGCCGTATCCGCGCGATCTCAAGATGGACGTGTTCGCCCGGATGGATCCCGCGCGCGACGTGGGCGGCGACTTCTACGATTTCTACTACGTCGGCGACAACCGGCTGGCGCTGATCGTGGCGGACGTTTCCGGCAAAGGCGTTCCCGCGGCGATGTTCATGATGAAGGCCAAGACGCTGCTGAAGAGCTGCGTCATGTCGATGAGCGACCTGGCCGACGCCGTCGCGGAGACGAACGCGCGCCTGTGCGAAGGCAACGAGGCCGAAATGTTCGTGACCTGCTGGGTGGGCGTCCTGGACGAGGACACGGGCGAACTCTCCTACGTGAACGCCGGCCACAACGCGCCGTACGTCCGCCACCAGGACGGAACGCTGACGCCCGTCGACGCCGTTTCCGGTTTGTTCCTCGGCGCCATGGACGGGGTCGTCTACAAGGTCAACAAAACGAAGCTCGTGCCGGGCGACTTGCTGTTCCTGTACACGGACGGCGTGACCGAAGCGAACAACGTGACGCACGAAATGTTCGGCGAATCGCGGCTCGAGGAAGTGCTGCGGGGCGAATGCGTCTGCGGCATGCGGCATTTCAACCCGCAGCCCGGAAAACTGGCGCCACCCCAGGACGTGTGCCAGTTCGTCCGCAGCGCCGTCGACGCCTTCGCCGGTTCGGCGTCGCAGTTCGACGACATCACCATGCTCGCGCTCCGCTACCGCGGCCGGCCCGAAATCTGCGGAACCGAAGAGTCCGCGACGCTCGAATCCATGCCGAAAATCAGCGCGTTCGCCGAAGCGAAGCTCGAAGAGTTCGGGTGCCCGCACGACGCGAAATCGGACATGCTCGTGGCGTTGGACGAGATCCTCACGAACGTGTGCTCGTATTCGGGTTCGCCCCGGGTTTCGCTGCAAATCGAATTGGCGCGCGATCCGAAGGCCGCGCGGTTCACCGTGATCGACTCGGGTTCGCCCTGGAATCCGCTGGAACATCTCGATCCCGACATCACGCTTTCGGCCGACGAACGCGAAATCGGCGGCTTGGGCATCCTCATGGTGAAGAAGTTGATGGACGACGTGTCTTACCGCTTCGAGGACGGGTTCAACAAGTTTTCGTTCAGGAAAGTGTTTGGCTGAAGCCGGTTGCCGGCAGGCCGCGAATAGGAAAGGATCGGTTGACGTGTATTCGGTTTTGTTGTCCGCTGTTTTGGGATTGGCTTTGGGCGGGTCGCTTTGGGGGCTGGACGCATCCGGTCCGGTCGGCGGCCTGTTGACCGCTTTGGCCGGTTTCGCCGCCGCCCAGATCGCGGGCGGAATTTTCGTCCAGAAGAAGGTCAAGGCCGGCATGGAGCAGGTGCAGCAGGTGCTGGTGGAGGCGAAGAAGGCGATGGAGGCGAAGTCCCGCCGCTGGATGACGCGCCCGCCGGATTCCGTCAAATCCGCCCAGGCCGAAATGGCGGCGGACCAGCGCAAGTACGTGCTCATGGCGCTCGAAAAAACGGAAGCGCTCCACAAGTTCGACCGCTGGGTGCCGATGATGCGCCGCCAAATCGCGACGGCGCAGTTCCAGCTGTTCTGGATGATCAAGGAATGGCGCAAGGTCGACGACCTGATGGACAAGGCGCTCTTTCTGGATCCCACGATGTCCGCCATGAGGATGGCCCGCATGCACATGAAGGGCGAGCCGCTCGAGGCGATCGAAAAGGTCTACGCGAAGGCGGTTCGCCGCCTGCGCTACAACCAGAACGTGCTCGTCGCCGCCACGTGGTCCTGGATTCTCGTGCAGAAGAACGAAATCGACCGCGCGTTCAAGGCGCTCAACGAGGCGCTCAAGAATTCCGACGACGCGACGCTGAAGGCGAACCGCGAAGCGCTCGCGAACAACCGCGTCGCGCACTTCAACAATTCCGGCGTCGGCGAAACGTGGTACGCGCTGGGACTGGAAGAACCCAAAATCAAAATGCAAAGGCAGCGCATGCAATGGCGGTGAAGAAGGCGATAGTGCTCGCCGCGGGACTCGGCACGCGGCTCAAACCGCTCACGGACGCGCGGCCGAAGCCGCTGCTGCCCGTGTGGGGCCAGCCCATGCTCGAACGCGTGCTGGACATGCTCGTGTCCTGGGGAGTCTCCGAAATCGCCGTGAACGCGCACCATCTGGCGGACCAGGTCGAGGCCTTCGTGAAGGAATACGCCGCGGACGGCAAGGCGGGCGTGAAGGTGTTCGTTTCGCGCGAAGAGAAGATCCTCGGCACGGGCGGCGTTTTGCGTCCGCTCGCCGGCTGGATCGGCGCGGACGACTTCTGGCTCGTGAACGGCGACGTGGTGATCGAAGACCTCGAGCCGGAACCGATCGAAGAGGCGTTCGCGGCGAACGGCCGTTTCGCCGCCTGCTGGACGAGCACGCGCGGCCCGCGCACGATCGAGGCCGATCCCGAGGGCCGCATCTGCAACTGGAAAAGCGACGACCCCGGCGTCGACGGCACGTGGACGTATTGCGGCGTGGCGCTGCTGTCGCCCGCGGTGATCGGCTTTCTGCCGCCGGAGCCGTTCTGCTCGATCGTGCAGGCCTACGAGAACGCCGCCTGGACGGCCGGCAAATTCGTGGTGGGCGTGGACGAGCCGGACTCCTTCTGGTGCGACGCGGGCACGATCGCGTCCTACCGCGAAGTGAACGCCGGACCCCAGCCGCTGTCGCTTTACGGCGACGCCCGGCTCGACGCGCTGTGCGAAAAACTCGGGTGGAATCGGGACGAAGCGGGCGCGGAGTTCCTGTGCGCCCGCGGCAGCGACCGCGCGTTCTGGCGGCTGGACAACGCCAGGGAAACGCTGATCGCCATTGCCTACGACGACGCGGCGCGTCCCGAAAACGCGCGCTACGCTTCGCACGCGGAGTTTCTGGACACGGCGGGCGTTCCCGTTCCCGGCGTGCTTGCCGACCTGCCCGCGCACAAGGTGCTGGCGCTCGAGGAGCTGGACGGCGGTTCGCTGGAAGACCGCGCCAACGCCGCCGGAGCGGATTTCGTGAAGCTCTACGCGCCAGTCCTCGAGGCGCTCCGGAAATTCCACGCCGCGCCAGCCGATCCGTCAACGCTCGAAAAGCCGTTCGACGCGGATCTCTACGCCTGGGAACACGACCTCTTCGAGACCCACGCCGTGAAGGGACGCTGGGCGATGGAGGCGGGGCTCCCGAACGGCGCCCGCGCCGAGCTGCGGGCCGTCGCCAAAAAACTGCTGGCGACGCCGCAGGTGCTGGTGCACCGCGATTTCCAGAGTTCGAACGTGCTGTACCGCAAGGGACGCGACGAGCCGGTGTTCATCGATTTCCAGGGCATGCGCATGGGCGCCGCCGCCTACGACGTCGCTTCGCTGCTGTACGACCCCTACGTGCCGATGCCGCAGTCCGCGCGCGCGAAGCTGGTCAAGCTCTACCCCGCGCCGTGCCTCGCGGAGGCGGCGGTGCAGCGGCTCGTCCAGGCGCTCGGCGCGTTCGGGCGGCTGGCGTCCGCCGGCCAGCCGCAGTTTTCCAAACACGTGCCGCGCGCGCTGGAGTCGCTCCACGCGGCGGCGCACGTCGCGGCGTTGCCCGCGCTTTCCGAGTTCACGCACCACTTGATGGAGCGCGAAGCGGCGCGCTTGCGCATCCGCTGATCCGGCGATGACGGCGCTGTCGCTTTCGGGTGCGTTCGTGGTGGGGGCGCTTTTGTCGCTTTCCGGCGCGACGCTCCAGAGCGTGCTGCGCAATCCGCTGGCGGAACCCTACGTGCTGGGGTTGACCGGCGGCGCTTCGCTTTTCGTGGCGGCGGCGTTCCATTTCGGCTGGACCGCGCTGGGCGCGTTCACGCTGCCCGCTTCCGCGTTCGCGGGATCGTGTCTTTCGCTGGCCGTCGTCTGCGCGGTCGCGGCGGCGGCGAACCGCCGCCGGTCGCGCGCCGAACGCGAGGCGCGCCAGCGGCTGGGGCAGTCCACCGTGGTGCTCGCCGGCT
>JAKSOX010000061.1 GCA_024405335.1 Kiritimatiellia bacterium | reverse complement strand
TTGACAAATCTTCTGGAAATCGTGTAACTTATTGGGGCGTTGTGCGTATACGGAGCGTGGAAAACAAATAAGGAGACTAACAATGCCGGTTTCGCTGCAGTCATTTTCAAACCTTCTCGGCAAGGTAAACGACGGTCACATCGTCCTTCAGGGCGATGGCGACGCCGCCACGCTCACGCGCGTCAATCGCGGGCAGAGCTGGTTCACCAAGCACGTATTCTACAAGCAAATGGATCTTACGGATGCCGCCGATATGAACAGGAGCACGCGCCTGGCGCTTTTCGACGCCCTGACCGGCGGGGAGGGCGGCTCTGCGGCCACCTACGTCCGGTTCGTCAGGCAGCAGCTCGGACTCGACAACGTAGCAGAGTCAGGCAAGCCGCTTTCGGCTCGGCTGGTGAAGGACCTGATCAGCAGCCGCGACGCCGACCGTGCGGCGACGGCGCAGGACGATGCGATCCGCGCGCAATACGACAACGACGGTTTCACGATCGTGAACAACGGACCGGGCGATCGCGTTCCGCCCGAGGGCGAGTATGAGGGGGGCGGCGGTCTCGCGGACCTCAAGAACGGTTTGCAGGGTCCGGCGAAGGAGATGGAGGATCCGGACAAGGTGGGCAACGCCGACGTTCCCGGCGACGACGGCACGGCGAAGAGAATCGCAGAACTCAAGCAGAAGATCGCGGATTTGCGCAAGACGGCGAAGGAGAACCTGATGAAACAGGGCGCCGAGCTGATCGGGCAGATCAAAACGAAGCTGGCTTCGGGCGAACTCGTGCTGCCGTCACTTGACGAAAACGCCCCCGACGAAACGCGAAAAGTGGGCGATTGGACGCGCTTCCTGCTCGACTTGTCGCTGGAACGGAACGGGAACGACTATTTCGAGAGCGCGATTGACGAGTTGCTGAAATTCGAGGACGACAATTTCACGGCCATGGATCACTTGCGGTACGAAGGGGAGGACGAAGGCGCGGAAAAGTCCGAGAACCACGATCCGGACGAACTCCGGGCGCTCCAACGCGAGCTCGACCATCTGGAGCAACCGACAGAATTCGGGGCCGTGAAGGACGTGATCGTCCGGCGGCTGAAGGACATGTGCGCCGCCATCGAAGAGGCGTTCGCGGCGTCGAAAGACGGATTCGTGGGGGCTGACGGCATCGGGAAGCTGATGAACGAAAAGGAGCTGCCTTCCGACAACAATCTCCGCTCGAACGTCGCCCACACCTTCGCCAACATCGAAACCAAGATGCACGTCGAAACGCGGGTGGCGGAAATGGGGGCGAAGCTCAAGGAACTGGCGGACAAGGAGCCGACCGGCGAGGATCCGTCGCTGGCGGCCGACCTGAAGAAACTGTTCGACGAAAAGAAACAGGCCGTTCTCGACATCGTCAAAGGTTCGGTGACCGGAACGTATTTGAACCGCTCCGACGCGCTGGCCGCCCTCCAAACGCTTTCGGACGAAATGAAGGCCGAACTCGACGAGCGCTGCGCGGCGGCGCGGAAGCGCTACGAAGCCCGCGGCGAACTGCTGAAGAAGGAAGGATTTTTGGGGCACGCCACGGCGAAGATCGCGGAATGCGGGAAGACGCTTGGCGCGGAAACGATCAAGAAACTGGAACGGTTCTACACGCATCCGGAAGGCGAGGTGAAGAAGCTGTTCGACGCGGCGATCGACAAGATGCTGTCGGGAACGGCCGATCCGCAGGCGTCCGAATTGCGCGCCAAGAGCCAAAAGGCGTTCGACGCCTTTTTCAAGAACGTTCTGGACAAGGAAATCGCGGACGGCCTCGCCGAACTCAACGGCCGGAAGGCGTTTTTCCAGGACATGGCGGCAGGATTCTTCACGGCGGGCGGCAAGGAGCAGATGGCCGGTCTGGAGAAAATCTCCATTCGCCAGATGAGCCAGAAGGAAGGCCCGAACGGCGGACCGATGACGAATCTGTGGAACCAGATCAAGGAGAAGGCGTTCGCGTACGGTTTCGAGGCGCTCAAGCGTCTGCAGCCGACGCCGGCCGACCTGCTCGACGCCAACCGCAACGTGAAGATCAAACAGGCCTTCTACAACGCCGTGACGGATTTCGTCTACCGGACGCATTTCCGGATGCAGTCCTTCGACGAGACGCTGCAGGACAAGGCGTTCAATAACCAGGCCCACGGTCTCGGCATGAAACACTTTTCCGCGCTGGTGTACTTGGACGACCGCGAGAAGGCGCACGTCGCCAAGTCGATCGAGAGCCTGCGGGCGGATTACTGCCTGGGCGGCGGCGCGGACGAAACGATCGACCTCAAAACGGGCGTTCCGGTGGAGGTCACTCGCGCCAGGCTTCTGGAGCTTCTGCCCGGCGCGTTGGTCGCGTAATGCCGACTCCTTCGCAGCCCTGAAGGCGCGTTTTGCCGCCGTGACGTCGAAACCTGATGCCGGAAACGGCCGACTTTGCCGCGTCCGCGGAACGTGGTATAATTGTCGCCAAAGGAAAAGTCATGCAAGTTTATTTCGACAACAACGCGACGACGCGCGTCGCACCCGAAGCCGTGGAGGCGATGCGGCCTTTCTTCGGGGAACTCTACGGCAATCCTTCGTCCATGCACGCTTTCGGGGGCCAGGTGGCGAACCACCTCGTGAAGGCGCGCGAAGAAGTCGCGGCGTTCGTCAACGCCGAGCCGGACGAAATCGTGTTCACCTCGTGCGCGACGGAGTCGGACAACACGGCGCTGCGCGGCACGGCGGAGTTCTACGGCCGGGACCTCAAGGTGGTCACCACGGCAGTGGAGCATCCGGCCATTCTCCAGCCGGCGCGGCGGCTGAAGGCGCTGGGCCACGCGGAAACGGAACTGCCCGTGGACGCGGTGGGCCAAATCGATTTGGACCAGTTGCGCGAAGCGCTCAAGGGCGGCGGCCCGAAGCTCGTGTCCGCCATGTGGGCGAACAACGAAACGGGCACCGTGTTCCCGATCGAGCGGATTGCGGAGATTGCCAAGGAGGCGGGCGCCGTGATGCACACGGACGCCGTGCAGGTCGCGGGCAAGGTGCCGATCGACGTGAAGAAGGTGCCGGTGGACATGTTGTCCGTGTCGGGGCACAAGTTCCACGCGCCGAAGGGGATCGGCTTCCTGTACGTGCGCCGCGGCACGAAGGTGAAGCCGTTCATGCTGGGCGGCCACCAGGAAAGCCGCCGCCGCGCGGGCACGGAGAACGTGCCGTACGTCGTGGCGTTGGCCAAGGCGTGCGAACTCGCGCGCGCCAACTACGACGCGGAAGCGGCGCAGCTCGTCCGTTTGCGCGACAAGCTCGAAAAGGGCATTCTCGCGACCTGTCCCGACGTGCGCGTCAACGGCGACGCGGCGCACCGCCTGCCGAACACGCTGAACGTGTCCTTCTGCTACGTGGAAGGCGAGGCGATCGCCTACCACCTTTCCGATTTGGGCATCTGCATTTCCACGGGCAGCGCGTGCGCGTCCGGGTCGCTCGATCCGAGCCACGTGATACGCGCGATGGGCGTGCCGTTCGTCGCGGTGCACGGCAGCGTGCGCTTTTCGCTTTCGCGCTACAACACGGAGGCGGAAGTCGACTACGTGCTGGACAAGCTGCCGCCGGTGATCCGGCGCCTGCGCGAGCTGTCGCCTTTCGGACCCGATTCGGACCCCACGACCTTTTCGTGAGCGCAAGGGCGCGGCGTGCGCGCCCGTTTCGGAGGACTGGCCATGTCGGCAAACGCGATTTTGAAGTGCCCCGTCTGCGGGGAGGAGATGGCGGTTCCGGAATCCGCGATCGACGGGAAGGTGCTGTGCCCGTATTGCGGGGTCAAATTCATCTGGTGTTCTTCCGAGACCCGTGAAAACGCGCATGGCGGCGGCGCGCCGAACTCCGTTTGGAAGCCGCCGCGTTTCACGAAACGCGACGTGTCCCGGATCGTGCTGCTTTTGGCCGGCGCGTATTTCGCGTTCGTCACCGGCATGCTTTTCGAGCGCCGCTGTTCCAATTTGGAGACCGACCGGCTGTGGCGGGACGTGGCGGATTCGGCGCACAAGCTCGAGGCGATCGAAACGGCGCTGCAGGAGCTGCGGCAGAACCTGGAAGCGTTGGGGCTGGAATCCGGCAAAGGCGGGAAACCCGTAAAGTGAGGAGAACGCGATGGCGGGCGAAAAACGTCCATGGTCCGAAATCCTGGAACTGGTGAAAGCCGGCGGCGACGCCGGCTGGGAGATGGTGTGGCACAACGTGGTGGTGCCGGAAATGCGCTCGGTCCGCACCGGCGAGTTGGCGCGCAAATACGGCGTCACCGACGGCGACGTGATGGGGCTTTTGTACGAGGACATGATCGGGCGCCGGAAAATCGAGCTGTACCGCAACGACGGCGGCAATCTGTGGGCCTGGATGCGCCAGTACGCGCGCGGCTACGTTTCGCGCGCGAACCCCATGGGCCACGGCGAGTTCTCGCTCGACGCGACGGCCGAGCAGAACGACAAGGGCGAGCCGATGGCCATTCCCGTGGAAGGCGACATGGGCATTCGCCGCAAGGAAGCGTGGGTGATGACGCAACGCTGCCTGAAGGCGCTTTGGAACGACGACCCCGTGAAGGCGTACGTGCACGTCCTGAAAACGCGGCAGCACCTCACGTCGGAAGAGGTCAAGGACATGCTCGATTTGCCGTCCGTCGCCGCCGTGGACCAGACGTTCTCGCGGTCCGTTAAGGCGATGCGCGGCTATTGGATGGAGTACGACAGGAAGGGGACGATGTCATGAACGGCACGGATCGGGACGTCACGCTCACCTTCGTTTCCGTCGCCACGCGCGTGAAAGCGGACGGCTGGTGGATCAAACTCACGATACCCGCGCACGCCGGGCCGAACGACGATTTGATTCTGGAATGCCTGGACGGCGAAGAAAAACCGCTCGACGAGGGCACGTTCCATTTCGCCGGCGGCGTCTGGAAGTTCAAAGGCGGCCGCGCGCGCATTTCCTACGCGCGGTTTCTGGCAGGAATCCACGAGCGGGAATTGTGGTTCCGCCGTCCCGGCGGTCAGCTGATTCCCGGCGGATTGACGTTCGCCTGATTCGGGTCTGGAGCGGAAAGGCGGGAGCGCGCGTGAAAAGGACGGTTTTGGCGATTGCGTTTTTTGCGTCTGCGGCGGCGTTCGCCGATTGGGCGGACGAGCCCTGGATCGGTGACGGACGGCCGGAGTTCGCGTCGGACGAGGCGTTCTACGGCGAAGACCCCGCGCCCGCGTTCCGCACCACGTTCGTTTCGCCGCCGGCCTCGCAATCGCCGGCGCCGCGGCTGGAGCTGGCCGTGGCGGGATACTATTCGGCCAAGTTGAACGGCCGCCCGCTGCACGGCGTGTCCCGCACGTCCGTGATGCCGCTTTTCAGTCCGTACGACCACACGATCTACGCGGATTCGATTCCGCTGCCGGAGAAACTGCTCAAGCCGTCAGGCGGCACGAACGAATTGGAAATCGCGCTGGGCAACGGCTGGTACAATCTGCCGCCGCTGCGGTTTTGGGGTTCGGTCGAATTCCGGGCGCATTTGGCGCACGGGCGGCCGTGTTTCAAGGCGCGCCTCGCGGGCGGAGGCGGGTTTTCGGCGTGGCGCTGGCGCGAGACGAACGTGCTCAGGAACTGCCTTTACCTCGGCGCGGAAGTGGACGCCACGCGCCCCTGCGGCGCCTGGCGTCCGGCGTGCGCCGTGCGGGGTCCGAAAGGGCGCATCGTGCCGCGCGCCGCGCCGCCGATCGACGTGTTCGAGCAGGTGCCCGGCAAGTCCTCCTGGCTGCGCGAGGGCGAGGTGCAGGTCGTCGACTTCGGCGCGAACGGCACGGGCGTGCCCAAGTTCCTCGTCCGCAACGCCGCGCGCGGCACGCGCGTGGAAATCGTCTACGGCGAACGCCTGAACGCCGACGGTTCCGTCAACGCGCTCACGCAAACCGCGGGGCAGATCAAGCGCGGCAACGGCGGCCCCGGGGCGCCCCGGATCGCGATGCAGCGCGACGTCTACGTGTGCGCGGGCGGCAAGGTCGAGGTGTTCGAGCCGCCGTTCGTCTGGCACGTGTGCCGCTACGCGGAAGTGCGCGGCCTGAAGACCCTGCTGCGGCCCGGCGAAGCGCTGATCGCGCACACGGCCAGCGTGCTGCGGGACGCGCCGACGGCGAAGAACTTCAAGCCCGCCAAGCCGGAGTTCGGCCGGCTGCACGAACTCTGCCGCCGCACGTTCCTCGCGAATCTGATGGGCGTGCAGTCCGACTGTCCCGGCCGCGAACGCCTCGGCTACGGCGGCGACATTTCCGCGTCCTGCGAGGCGTTCATCCTCAATTGGGACATGAAGGAGTTCTACCTGAAGACGCTGCAGGATTTCGCTGACGAAGCCGCGGGCGACGGCTGGATCACGGAGACCGCGCCGTTCGTGGGCATCGCGGACCGCGGCGGCATCGGCCGCGCGGACATGGGGCGCGCAGGCCCCGTTTCCTGGAGCGTGGGCGTGCCGATTCTGATGGACGCAATCATCCGGCACTATCCGGACGCGAAAGAGCGCGCGTTGGCGTTTTATCCCACGTGCGCGCGGTACGTGCGCCAGTGGCACGGGTTGCACCCGGGGGTCGTCGTGCCGCAGTGCATCGGCGACCACGAGGCGCTCGAGCGCGCGCCGGACGCCGTCACGGCCACGGCGCACTGGCACCGGTTCGTCGAACTCACCGCGTCCTTCGCGGGCATGCTCGGCCGCGCCGGGGACCAGGCGGAATTCGCCGCGCTCGACGCGAAGATCAAGGAGGCGTTCGCGAAGGCGTTCGTCACGAACGGCGTGGTGGCGAACGGCACGCAGTCCGCGCAGGCGATCGCGCTGTACCACGGGCTCGTGCCCGCGCCGCAGGTCGCCGCCGCCGAAAAGCGCCTTCTGGCCGCGCTGGAGAAAACGGGCTACGGTCCCACCACCGGCTTCTTCGGCACTCGCTACATGCTCATGTACCTTTCCGAACACGGGATGCTCGACGCGGCCGAGAAAATCGTGCTGCACGAAGGTTTCCCCGGCTGGCTGCACATGCTCGACCGCGGCGCCACGACGCTGTGGGAAACGTGGAAGGAGTCGGACGACGTGTTCTCCAACTGCCATCCGATGTTCGGCAGCGTGGACGAATGGATCCTCAAATACGGAGCGGCGAAATGACGGTTGCGGATTTGGCGAAATGGACGGGCGGCGTCGCGACGCCGGCGGCGCCCGCAGAGGTGCGCGGCGCGGCGATCGATTCGCGCAAGGCGTTCGCGGGGTGCCTCTACGCGGCGCTTCCGGGCGAACGCGCGGACGGCCACCAGTTCGTGGAAAAGGCGCTTGCGGCCGGCGCGGCGTGCGCGCTCGTGCGCGACGATTGGGCGGGCGCGCGAGACGACCTGCCGCTCGTGAAAGTGCCGGACGTGAAGAAGGCGCTCGCGGCCGCGGCGCGCGGCTGGCGGCGGACGCTCCGCGCGACGGTGGTGGGCGTCACGGGCAGCGCCGGCAAAACGACCACCAAGGAACTGCTGGCGGCGTTCCTCGCGGCGGGCGGCAAAACGCACGCGACGGCGGGTAACTACAACAACGACCTCGGGCTGCCCGTCACGATCCTGAACTGTCCCGAAGACGCGCGCTTCCTCGTGGTGGAGATGGGCACGAACCACCCCGGCGAAATCGCCGCGCTGTGCGCCATCGCCGAGCCGGACGCGGGAATCATTTCGTCAATCGGCACCGCGCACATCGAATTCTTCAAAACGCAGGACGGCATCGCGGACGAAAAAGGCGCGCTTTTCCGTTGTCTGAAACGCCATCCGCACGCTTCCTCCGCCACGCCGTTCGCCGTGCTCGCGCGGGAAAACGAGCGGTTCGAACGCCTGAAGGCCATGAGCGCCGCGCCCGTGGTGGAGACTTCGCTCGACTGCGCGGAAGCGCGGGAAATCGAGAGGCGGCTCGCCGCGAAGCTCCCCGGGCGGCACAACGTGTCGAACGCGCTCGTCGCGCTCGCCTGCGCGCGCACCCTCGGCGTGCCGCTCGCGGCGTGCCTCGCGGCGCTGGAAGATTTCTCGCTGCCGGGAGACCGTTGGCGGCAGATCGAAAAGGGCGGCGTTTCGTGGGTGGTGGACTGCTACAACGCGAACCCCACGAGCATGGTCGCCGCGCTGGAGACGTTCGCCGCGCAGCCGTGGCCGGGGCGCAAGGTCGCCGTGCTGGGCGACATGTTCGAGCTGGGCGAGAAGAGCCGGGAACTGCACGCGATGGTGAAGCGCCGCGCGGCCGAACTGCCGCTCGACCTGGTGGCGTACGTGGGCGGCAATTTCGGCGGCGGCACGCCCGAGGACGCGCGCGCGCTGCTCAAGCCGGGCGACCGCGTGCTGTTGAAGGCCTCCCACGGCATGCACTTGGAACGGCTGCTGGAGACGACCTGATTCTCTTTCGCCAAAAAAAACGCTTCACGTGCGGGACGGAACGTGGTATTATGAACGCTCTTTTTCGGGAAGAAGTCTTTTCGAAAGCCAAAAACAAAAGGCAGACAATGAAAAAAGTGCTCATAGCGCTCGTCGCAGCGACGAGTTTTGCGGCGGCCGTCGAGGCCGCCCCCGCCGACACGGTCACCCAGGCCGATCTCCAGGCGATTCTCAAGCGCATCAGCCAGCTCGAGGCAGAAAACAAGGCCCAGGCCGCGAAAATCGCGGAACTCGAAGGCCGCAAGCCCGCCGCCGCGGCTCCGGTCGCGGCGAAAACCGCCGCCGACGATGATGAAGTCGCCAAGGACGAAGGCACCGAGGTGAGCGAATCCGGCCGCATTTGGACGACGGCCGACGGCAGCAAGTTCTACCTCGCCGACAAGGCGGCCGGCATCTTCCAGCCGCTCACGGAATCCGGCTTGACGTTCCAGCCCTACGGCTACCTCGTGCTCGAGGGCGTCTACAACACGGAGTATACGGCCTCTCCGATGTACACCGACTGGGTCAGCCGCAAGCAGCCGGGCCGCGGCGGCGAAACGTCCACGCTCAGCGTGAACGACTCGATTCTCGGCTTCAACGTCGGCACGCCCGAACTCTACAACGGCTGGAAATTCACGGGCAAGTTCGAATTCGACCTCGCCGGCGACGACGCCAACCACACCGATTTCCACGTGCGCCACCTCTGGTGGGCCATGGACCACGAGGAGTCCGGCTGGCAGATTCTCTTCGGCCAGACCTGGCACCTGTGGAAGATGGTCACGCCGAACGAAATCGACGGCGCGTGGATGGAGAACACCGGCCATCCGTACCGCCGCAGCCCGCAGATCCGCATTTCCAAGAAGTGGAAAGACGTCTGGGGCGGCGAAGTCAACGCGCGCGTCGGCATCGTGAAGAACGG
>JAKSOX010000060.1 GCA_024405335.1 Kiritimatiellia bacterium | reverse complement strand
GAGCGGCTTCAAAAACGGGAAATGCGTGCAGCCGAGCACCAGATGGTCCGCGCCCGCCGCCAACAACGGCTCCACCCGCGCGCGCACCGCGCGCTCCGCCGCCGGCGAATCGAGATCGCCGCGCTCGACGAGCCGGACGAAATCGTCCGCCACGCACATGAGCACGGCGGTGCCCTTCGCGCACCGCGCGCACGTCTCCCGGTAGAGCCGGCCGTGGAAGGTTCCCGCCGTCGCCAACACGCCCACCACGTGCGTTTTCGAGCGCAACGCCGCCGGCTTCACCGCCGGCTCCACGCCCACGAACGGCACCTCCGGCCATTCCGCGCGCAACGCGTCGATCGCCGCCGCCGTCGCCGTGTTGCACGCCACCACCACCGTTTTGCACCCCGCGTCCAGCAGACGCCGCGCGTGGCCGCGCGCGAGTTCCACGATGCGTTCCGCCGGCTTGTCCCCGTAGGGGCAGTTCGCGGAATCGGCGAAATACACGGTGGATTCGCGCGGCAGCAGCCGCGTCACGGCGAGCCAGACGGAAAGGCCGCCCACGCCGGAATCGAAAAAGCCGATGGGGGCCGCGGCGTTCACCAGTCGCCCCGGTCGCGGTCGCGCGCCAGCGCCTTCTTCTTGAGCGCGTCGCGCTTGTCGTGGAGCTGTTTGCCCCGGCAGACGCCGAGTTCCATCTTCACGCGGCCGTTCTTCAGGTACAGCCGCAACGGTATGAGCGTGAGTCCCTTGGCCTCGGTCTTGAGCCGGAGTTCCTCGACCTGCTTCGCGTGCACGAGCAGCTTGCGCTGGCTCAGCGGCACGTGGTTGAAACGGTTGCCGAACGTGTATTCCGGCACGTGCATGGCGCACACGAAAAGCTCGCCGCGGAGCACCGCGCCGTACGCGCCCGAAAGGGACGCCTGCCCGGCGCGGATCACCTTCACCTCGGTGCCCCGCAAGACAATGCCGCACTCGATTTTCTCGAGCACGGCATAATCGTGGAAGGCCCGCCGGTTCACGGCGAGATCGCCGACGACGGATTTCTTCTTTTCGGCCATGGGCTATTCGTCGAAAATCGAACGCAACGCCGAATGCTTGGCCCAGCGCTTCTTCGCGTCTTCCGCGCGCTGGATCGCGTCGAAGTCGATTTCGGCGATCAACTTGCCTTCGGCGACCTCGCGAAGCGCCGTGTCCACCTTGTCCTCATCCGACGAAAGCGGGCGGATGAGCGGCTTGTCGCCGTTGATCAGCTGCTTTTCGCGCTTCGAAATCAAATTCACGAGAACCGGAATCGAAGGAATCTTTTCGTGGGCTTTTTTGAGAAGTTCGACGTTCATTCTACACTCTTCCTTTGCAAGAGCCGCATACTATAACATTTTCGCGCTTCAAAATCAAGCGCGAATTCCATCGCATTCCTGCAGGATTTTCACGCCCGCGGAACAGCCGAGGCGGTTCGCGCCGGCCGCGAGCAGTGCGCGGGCCGTTTCCCAATCGCGGATGCCGCCCGCCGCCTTCACGCCCATCGCGGGGCCGACCGCCTCGCGCATGAGCCGCACGTCCTCCGCCGTGGCGCCGCCCCGGCCGAATCCGGTGGACGTCTTCACGAAATCGAAACCCGCCTCCTTCGCCGCCACGCACGCGACGATTTTCTCGTCGTCAGTCAACTCGCAGCATTCGAGGATGATTTTCGCGACCACGCCATCCGCGCACGCCTTCACCTCGGCGAGCGCTTCGAGTTCGCGGGCGAGTTCCTTCTGCGCCGTGCCGTTGCCCGCGGCGGCGGCCTTGAGCAGCCGGCGGTTGAACACGAAGTCGACGTCGCGCGCGCCGTTCTTCACCGCCTCGGCGGCTTCGGCGGCTTTCGTTTTCGCCGTGTTCTGCCCCAGGGGAAAACCGATCACGGTGCCCACGCGGCAACCCGTTCCCCTGAGGAACCGAACCGCGTTCTTCACCTCGCACGGATGCACCATCGCGCAGGCGAAGCCGAACTCGGCGACTTCGCGGCACAAGTCCTTCACCGCGTTCCCGTCGCCGTCCGGCTTGAGGAACGTGTGGTCGATCATCCCCGCCAATTCGCGTCGCGTCATGGCTTGCGCTCCGCGTTCACGAGCCGGGATGGCACGGTTTCGAACCCCGCTTGCACAGCGGGCAGTCCGCCGGTTCCCACGTCTGGGGCGTCATCTGCACCAGCGAGAACGTCGGAATGCGGCCGAACTTGGCCTTGCCGCCGGAACGGTCCACCAGCAGCACCACGCCCGCGACCTTGGCGCCGGCCTGCTTCACGAGGTCGATCGTCTCCTGCACGCGGCCGCCCTTCGTCACCACGTCCTCGGCCACCACGTAGCGCTCGCCCTTCTTCAGCGCGAAGCGGCGCATGGCGAGCTTCGTGATCGGCTTGCCCGTGGCGTCCACGCCCTGGTCCTGGACCTTCTCGGCGAACACGCATTTGACGTTCAGCGCGCGGGCGACCTCGTGCCCCACGAGAATGCCGCCCACGGCCGGCGAAATGACGCCGTCGATCCGCTTGCCGAGCTTGCCGCTCTTCACGGCGCGCGCCGTCACTTCCCTGCAGAGTTTCTCGGCGATGCGCGGGTGGCACAGCACGTTCGCGCACTGGAAGTAGCGGTCGGAATGCAGCTTGGAGCGAAGCTCGAAGTGCCCTTCGAGCAACGCGCCCGTGTCCTTGAAATGTTTGAAAACCTGTTTTTCCGTCATGGCTCGTTTCCTTTCCGTTTCAGCGATTCGAAGTCGTCCAAAGAAAGCATCTCGGCGCGGGCGTGCGCGGGACCGGTGGCCGCGGACGGCGCCAGCGCGCCCACCGGCGCCAGCACGGCCGCGGGCGGCGCGGCGAGCGTGGCCGGCGCCAGCGGCCGCTGCGACGCCGGTTTCCAGAACCCCGCGAAGGCCGGAGCGGGCGGCGGCGCCGCCGAAAACGGCAGCGGTTCGTGCGGCGGCGGAGGAGCGGCGAGACCGGGAACTCCAGCGTCCATGCCGCCGGCGGAAAGCCGCACGTCGCCGCGCGAACGCCACGAAGGCCGCACGGCGTTCAGCAGTTCGGCCCAGGTGGACGCGTCCACCGTGGCGCACGTGGCGAAAGGTTCCGCGGCGCCGGCCTTTTCCGGCGGCGCCCACACCGCGCGCACGGGATACGACGCCGCCAACAGCGCGGTCAGCGCCAAAAAAACGGGAATCTGCCAGGCGTCCCGCATCAGTCGCCCTTCTCCAGAATCTGCACGTGGCGGACGCCGCAACGGCGCGCCACGTCCATGAGCCGCATCAAATCGCCGGCCGAAATGCGTTTGTCGGCCAGCAGCGCCAGCCGGCCGGATTCGTCCGCCGCCGCGCGCTCCGCCAACCGGCGCGTGAACGACTGGACGCCCGCCGCGTCGCCCAGCGAATAGCGGGCGTCGTCGAAAAACACGAGCACGGAACCGTCGCCCGCAGGCAACGCGAGCGCCACCAGCGACGCGGGCGCCACGGCGTCGGCCGTTCCGGCTTCCGGCAACGCCACCTCGACGCCGGATCCCAGCGCGAGCCGGCCGTGGACGAACGCGAACATCGCCAGCAGCAACGCCAAAGTCAACCACGGCGCGGCCGCCGCGAAACGCTGGAAAAACGCCGTCACCGCGCGACGTCCTCCTCCCCCTCGGCGGCGCGCTTCGCGCAAGCCGCCACCACCACGCGGATCTCGGCGGACGCGTCGTCGAGTTCGGCCACGATGCGGTCCAGCCGCGCGCGCAAAAGCGCGTGGGCGACGTGCGCGACCACGGCCACCAGCAAACCGGCCGCCGCCGCGGAAAGCGCCGGCGCCAGCCCCGCCAGCAGGTCGGCGCGCGCCAACGGCGCGGACGCCTTGAGCGCGAGCAGCATCTTGGAGAAACCGAGCACGGTGCCGAAAAGCCCCAGCAGCGGCGCCACCTGCGCGACGACCGGCAAGGCGGCGAGACGGCGCGCGAGACGGCGCACTTCCGCGCGGGACGCGGAGGCCACGACGTCGCGCAAGGCGGCCGCGTCCTCCCCGCGATGCGTCACCGCCGCCGCCACGACGCGCGCCACGGGCGACGGCGTGTCCTCGCAAATCGCCAGCGCTTCGTCGGCGTTGCCCTTGGCCAGCACGTTCGCGACGCCGCGGATGAAGTCGACCCAGTCCACGTGCGCCCGGCGCAGATCGGCCAGCCGGACGAAAAACAGCAGCAGCGAGCCCGCGCCGAGCAGGCAGATGATCGCGGAAACGGGTCCGCCGCCCATGAAAAACGCCGTCATCGCACGAACCCTTTCTTTTCGAATTGCTCCAACCGCCGCGACGCTTCCTTCGCGGAGGCCGTTCCCGAATCCACCACCAGCTTCAGCACGGCGGCGGCCGCGAAGGCGTCGCCGGCCGCCGCGTAGTTCTCGGACAGTTTGAAAGCGGCCTGGGCGAAACAGCGGCAGGCGTTTTCGTCGAACACCGCGCCTTTCGCCCGCGCGTCGCGCCACGCCAGCACGACGTTCGCGTACAACTGGTCCTCCGCTTCGTCTTTGCGGTTCATCTTCTCCAGCAGCCGGCCGACGCGGTAGGCGGTGGCGATCCGCTCGCTTGGCGTGAGCGCGGCGGTTTTGCCGAGATCCTGGTAGGCCTTGAGCGCGTCCGCGTAGCGCGCCGTGTTGTCCGCGCCCAGCGCGTACAGCGCGTCCGCCCGGCGGATCGCCGCCCGCCGCGCCGCCTCGTCCGACGGGGCCGCCGTCTTCACGCGGTCGAACACGATCACCGCCTCCGCGAAACGCGCCAGCTCCATGAGCGCCTCGCCCTGCACGAGCAGCACGTCCGCCAGAAACGGCGCGTCCGGCGCGGCCTTGACCGCGCGCGTCGTGAGTTCGACGGCCTTGGCGTCGTCGCCGCAGGCGGACGCGCACCGCGCCGCCCACGTGAGCGCGTCCGCGCCCTTCTCGCCCCGCGCGTGCGCGGCGTACGCCTCGTAGTGCGACTGCGATTCGCGCCACTCGCGGTGGTTGTAGCACCATTTGGCCAGCCACAGCGAAAGGTCGGCCTTCAGCGCCGCGTCGCCGGTTTTGCCGAACAGGTCGAGCGCTTCGGCTTTCGCGTCGGCGTCGCCGCCTTCTCCGTACAGGCACAGCGCCTTGAGGAACCGCATCTCGTCGGCCCGCGACGGCGCGAGTTCGGCGACCTTTCCGAAATCGGCGCGCGCGTCGCGGAAGCGGTACGCGCGGTAGTTGGCGCGTCCGCGCCCGGCATGCGCGTCGACGCGCTCGTCCAACGTGGCGGCGGCGTTCGTCGCGACGGACGCGTACAGGCCGATGGCGTCTTCGTTTCGGCCGGCGGAAACGTTCTGGGCGGCCAGCCGAAGCGCCGCGCGGAAACGCCTTTCGCCGCCCGCCGCCACCACGGCGCGGTAGCGTTCGGCCGCTTTTTCCGTCTGGCCGGCGCGTTCCAGGGCGTCCGCTTCGGCGAAAACCGCCCGCGCCGCCAGCGGATCCGCCGCCGACGACGCGACTTGCGCGTAAAGCGCCGCCGCGTCCGCGGGCCGGCCGTCGGCGACCAGCGCGTCGGCCTGCTTGTAGAGACAGCGCGCGCGCGTTTCGCCGTTCGTCGCCACCTGCGCCGCGCGCGCGAACGCGCCGATCGCCTCGGCGCGCCGCCCCAGCGCCATCAGCGCCCAGCCGCGGTTTTCGATCACCCGCGCGTCCAACGCGGAAGCGGGATTCGCTTCGAGGAAACGGCGGTACTCGTCGTACGCGCCCTCCGCGTCGCCGGCCGCGAGCAGATGGTCCGCCAGCCGGATGGCCGCTTCGCGCGCGTCGGGATCGTCGGGATTCTCGCGCACCAGCGCGCGGATGCGCGACACGCCGGACGTCGCCGTGGCCGGCGAGGACAGCTCGTCGAATCCCAGCCGGTAGGCCGCCCGCCGGCTCGCATCCTTGCTCGCCGTGGACGCCACGAGGCGCCGCCAAAGCGCGCGCGCTTCGTTCGCGTTGCCGGCGGCGGCGTGCAATTCGGACGCGAGCAGCCGCGCCTCGTCGCCCGCCGCGCCGGGCGCCTCCAAAGCGCCTTCGCCCCTGAGAATCCCCAATGCGTCCGTTTCCGCGCCGCCCGCGCACGCGAACCGCGCCCACTCCAGCGCGATTTCCGTCCGCGCGGACGCGTTGGTGAGCGCGCCCGCCGCGGCGAGCGCCGCCTTGAAGGACGCGACGGCGTCCGCGGCACGCCCGTCTTCCACGGCGATCCGGGCCCGCAAACGGCTCGCGGCCAAATGCCATTCCGGTTGCGAAAAAGGATTTTTCAACGCGTCGTCGGCCGCCGCGCGCCGCCCCAAACGGGACAACGCCAACGCCTTGCGGTAGCGGAACGCCTCGTCGTTTTCGTCCGTCCACAACGCCAACTGCTCCAGCGCCTTCTGGTTTTCGCCCAACGCGTCCAACGCCTCCAGCGCCACCAATCGGGCTTTGGTGCGGTCTTGCGGATCCTGCTGCGCGGCCTCCGCGTGGACGAGCGCGATTTTCCACAGCCCGTCCCGGAGCGCCTGGCGCGACAGGTCCAGTTCTTCGCCGGCGAAAAGCGTCCCGGCGCCGGCGACCAGAACCGCCAGCGCGCCAAACCACGTTTTTCGGAAACCGCGTTTCATGCGCTTCAGCCGGACGTCAAATGAGCGCCCCGGCGTATCCCATCTCCGCCAGAAGGCGGTTGTTTTTCATCCAGTTCGGCTCCACCTTCACCCAGATTTCCAGATGCACGCGCACGCCGAACATGTCCTTCAGGTCGCGTTCGGCCTCCTTGCGGGCCGCCTTGAGCGTGCGCCCGCCCGTGCCGATCACGATGCCCTTCTGCGAGGGCTTGTTCACGTACGCCACCACGTCGGCGGACCAGCCGTCGCGGCCTTCGGCGACGTCCTTCACGGCCACGCCCAGTTCGTGCGGGATCTCCTGGAAAAGCCGCGAAAGCAGTTTTTCGCGCACCACGTCCGCCATCGCGAGTTTGCGCGGATAGTCCGTCACCACGTCCTCCGGGAACAGCGCCTCGCCTTCCGGCGACAGTTCGAAAAGCGCGTCCTTCACCGGCGCCGCGCCCGCTTCCGTGAGCGCGCTCGCGCAAACCCAAACGGGCGTCGCCGTGGTGGGATGCGCCGCCGTCGCCGCCGCCCACGCATCGCGGAACATCCGCTCGAAAAACGGCTTCGAATCGGCCTTGTTGAGCACGAACAGGACTTTGTCCCCGGCCGTTTTCTCCTTGGCCACGCGCGCCATCCAGCCCTCGTCCTCGATTTGCGGCGCCTGCGCCGCGTCGAACGTCACGCACAGCACGTCCGTGCCGGACGCGGATGCGCGGGCCATGCCGTTGAGCAGTCTGCCCAGCGGCCCCACCGCCTTGTGGAGACCGGGCGTGTCCATCAGCACGAGCTGCCCGCGCGGGTCGGCCACGATGCCGCGGATCGTGTTGCGCGTCGTCTGCTCCACGGGGCTGGTGATGGACACCTTCTCCCCGACGAGCGCGTTCACGAGCGTCGACTTGCCGGCGTTCGTCCGCCCCACGATGCCGATCACGGCCGCCTTCACGGTTTTACGGCCCTTCCGAGACGCGCGCTCTTCTTTTCGGCGTCGACGATGCGCACGGAGTCGCACGCGGACTCGGGCGTCGTCGCGCCCGACGCATCGCCGTCCAGATACGCGAGGAACGCCTTGATTTCGGCTTCGTAGCCGGTGGCCTTCGGCGTCTTGGGCGTGAACGGCTTGCCCTTTTCGGGATAGACCGTGAAGGGTTTGTCGTTGTGCGAATTGCAGCAGGCCACGGCCTTCTCGAACACCACGCGGAAACCGGATTCCCACACGAACGAAGGCGCCATCGCCCAACTCGAGGAACTCGTCACCACCATCCCCGGATAGCCGTAGGTCGTGGCGATGAAGTCCGTCCAGCCGTCCGGATGGCGGTGCGCGGAGGAACTCACCGACTTCGGCATGCCGAACAGGTGGTGGATTTCGTCCACGTCGTGCAAATGCATGTCGAGCGCGACGCCGCCGGATTTCTTTTCGTCCAAAAACCACGACTTGCCGCCGTTCTGCCAGCCGGGCGCCGGCGAGAAGCGCGTGAAATCGGCGGCGATCACGCGGCCGTGGCGGCCGGAATCGACCATTTCCTTGAGCGCCACGTATTCGGGCCAGTAGCGGACGCACTGGGCGATCATGAGCTTCGCCTTGGACTTCTTCGCCGCGGCGACCATCGTGGCGGCCGCGCGCGCGTCGATCGCCATCGGCTTTTCGCAGAGGACGTTCACGCCCTTCGCGAGCGCCTTGATCGTCGTCGGCGGATGCAGAAGCGTGGGCAGCGTCACGTCCACCACGTCCAGCGGCTCCTTGGCGAGCATTTCGTCGAAATCGGCGTAGACTTTCACGTCTTTGGCCAGGCCCGAATTGTCCGCGCCCGCGAGATTGCCGCCCACTTTGGCGGTGATCTGCGCGAGATTGGAGTCGCACACCGCGACCACCTTCGCGCCGCGCTGCTTCTTCCACGCGCCGTAGTGCATGTGCCCCATGAAACCGAAGCCCACGATGGCCACGCGCTTTTTGACGATCCCCATGACGTACCTCCGTTTCCTTGCGCCGAATTGTAGCACAAAAGGGACCACGCGTGAAGACGCGCGGCCCCTTTGCCGTCGTGCAGACGAAACTTACTGCGCCGGGGCGGAGTCGCCGTCGCCAAAGCCCTTGGACTTGAGATAGTCGATGACCTTTCCGACGGTCGTCAGCTTCTCGGCGTCCTCTTCGGGGATGGCGGCGCCGAATTCCTCTTCGAACGCCATGATAAGTTCAACGCTGTCCAACGAGTCCGCGCCGAGATCGTCGATGAACGACGCTTCCAGCGTCACCTGCTCCGCATTGACGCCGAGCTGGTCGACGATGATCTCTTTGACGCGATCTTCAAGTTTGCCTGCCATTTGATTAGTCTCCTTGTTGTTGACGGGTGATAATGTACCAAAAATCTTTTCGCCGCGCAAGGGGGGGGCGCAGATTTCTGAAAGGCGCCTCGGCGTTGCGGTTTCCGACGCCGCCCGTGGGGAAGCTGGCGCCGGAAACGCTCCGCGCCGGATTACATCAGCCCCTTGTAGAGTTTCTCGATGTCCTTCACGGACACGTCGCGCGGGTTGCCCGGGCGGCATGCGTCCGCGTAGGCGCTCTTCGCGAGGAACGCGACGTCCTCCTTCTTGAGGACGCCCTTGAGGTCCGCCGGGATGCCGACGTCCTTCGAGAGTTTTTCGACTGCGGCTATCGCCGCCTGGCGGGCCTTCGCGAGCGGCATCGTCTCGGCGCCCTTGACGCCCATCGCGATCGCGATCTTGCGGTACTTGTCGCCCGTTTTCGGCGCGTTGAACTTCATCGCCGTCGGGAGGAGAATCGCGCACGCCTTGCCGTGCGGCATGTCGTAGAGCGCGCTGAGGCCGTGGGCCATCGAATGGTCGATGCCGAGGCCGACGTTGGAAAAGCCCATGCCGGCGATGTACTGGCCGAGCGCCATGCCCGCGCGGCCCTGCGGCTTGTTCGCGACGGCGTCGCGCAGCGAAAGCGAGATGAGGCGGATCGCCTCGAGGTGCATCATGTCCGTCATCGGGC
>JAKSOX010000006.1 GCA_024405335.1 Kiritimatiellia bacterium | reverse complement strand
CCCCCACCGCGGTGGGGGTGGCGTTTCGTTTCCGGTTCGCATATAATGCGGGCATGGTTTTCACAGGAAAGGAACAACATGAGAAAACGTTCGTTTGACGTCCGCCGCGGCGCGGCTTGGGCGGGGGCGCTGTGCGCTTCCGCGCTGTTCGCCGCCGAGCCGACGCCCGTGTTCGAATGCGCCGATCCCGCCGCGGCCGACCCCGCGGCGCTGTTGGCCAAAGCCGAGGCCGCCAGTCCGCGCGACGTGGCCGCGAGCTTCTGGATCAAGTTCGACGACGCCGCATCCGTGGCACATCTCGGTTTCTGCGACTGCTGGCTGGCGAAGGACGGCACGCTCCGCTTCCGCCTGGCCGCGCCCGAAACGGAGCTCGTCGCCGACCACCTGCTGATCACTTCGCGGTTCGCGGTCAAGCCCGGCGAATGGCACCACGTCGAGCTGTCCTTCACGATCAACTCCCGCCGCTACGCGCTGTACGTGGACGGCCGGTTCGTGGCGGAAAACGACACGCTCCTGCTGCCGCAGTTCCGTTTCACGAAGCCGGATCTCGCCGGTTTCCGCGGCGAAGTGAAGGACTACAAGTACTTCGACGCCGCGCTCGATTCCGAAGAGCTCGCCCTCGCCGACGCCGACGCGGAGGCGTTCGCCGCGCTCAAGGCGCGCGTGGCCGCGAGCGCGGAAAAGGCGCAGAACCAGCACCTGAAGGCGTGGGCGGACGAGGTGCTCAAGCGCGCCGACGCCGCGCAGGCCTCGGGCGGCAAAACGACGATCGCCGCCTGGAAGCGCCTCAACGCCGACGCCGACAAGATCGCGACGTTCGCCGCCGCGTTCCTGGCGAATCCGAAGGGGACGGTGTCCGACCAGGTAGTGACGGCGTACGAGGTTCCCGCCACCACGCAGGACCTGTACCTGCCGTACTCGCTGCCGAAGAGCGGTTCGCTCACGAACCGCCTGGAAACGTTCCTCGCGCAGGACGAATACGAAACGGCGTCCGTGCTGGTGGTGCCGTTCAGGCCCGTGAAGAACTTCACGATCCGCATGGGGGACCTGCGCGGTCCCGGCGGCGCCGTGATGAAGGGAAGCGACGTCGACCTCAAGCTGGTCAAACGCTGGTACCGCACCGGCGGCGCGTGGGCGAGCTACCACGTGGACCTGCGCATGCGCGTTCTGACGCCCGATCTGGTGATCAACGACGACAAGCTCGTGCGCGTGGACGAATGGAAGCGCAGCAACGAGCTCTACATGCGCTATCCGGGCGGCGCGCGCTACGAGAACGTGAGCGACTTCAAGTACGACCGCGAGTGGATGGGCGGCACGGCCGCCTGGTTCCAGGACGCGCCCACGCTCCAGCCGCTCGAACTGAAGGAGGCCGGGCGCAACCAGCAGTACCTCGTGACGTTCCACGCCGCGAAGGACGCGAAACCCGGCTTCTACGCCGGCGCGCTCGAATTCATCGCCGACGGCCGCGTTTCTGGCCGCATGGACGTCACGGTGCGCGTGCTGCCGTTCGTGCTGCCGCAGCCCAAGACGTACTACGACGTGACGCGCAACTACCTGAGCCACGTGAACCACCACGACGGCTCCGACGCGAGCATGCTCAACGGCATCAAGTTCAACATGATGAACCTGAACAGCGTCGCCAACAACCGCCGTGGCGTCGCGCAGTGCATCCGCCTCGGGTATCCGCTCACGGACGTGTTCGCCGACTGCCGCGCGTCGATGCCCAAGCTGGACCTCAACGACCCGCGCGCGACGGACGCCGTGCTGAAGCGCCAGGACCTGATGTTCGCGCGGCAGCAGCAGCGCCACGAAAAGATGATCGAGGACATGACGGGCAACGCCGATTTCGAAATCTGGAGCTGCGCGTCCTCCGAAGCCGCGTGGTACGGCGCCATTTCGCTCGGGCCGGAACACGCCGCGAACGCGCTGCACGAGCACACGCGCACGAAGTACTTCTCGCACGGCATGACGCGCGACGTGCCCGCGTTTTCGCCGGGCGTCTACGACATGGACTCGAGCACGAAGAAGGCGCGCGAGTATTCCGACATCTGGCACGCCACGGGCGGCCGTTCGATCACCTACGCCGCGCCGTTCCCCGGTCCCGAAAACCCGGGCCTCATGCGCCGCGTGATGGGCCTCGAGCTCTACAAGGCCGTCCAGTTCGACGGCCACATGATGCACGGCTACATCGGCGACAACCTGAACGAGTTCACCAAGTATCCGGGCGGCGACGGCGACTACCGCACGTTCGACATGGCCTTCCGCCAGCGCGACGGCGTGATCAACCGCGTGGCCATCTACGGCTACCGCGAGGGATTCGACGACGTGCGCTACGCCACGATGATGAAGACGCAGGCGCTCAAGTTCCGCGACGTCAAGGACCAGATCCTCGCCCGCGAAGCGAAGCGCCAGCTCCACTGGCTGGAAACCGTGGACGGCAACAACTACGACATGGACGCGTTCCGCGCCGAGTGCGCGTACCGCATCCTCGTGCTCCAGGATCTCGCCGCGGCCCGCGCGGGAAAGGACAAGTGACATGAAAAGCGAAACGATGAAAGCGTTGTCCGCGGCCGCTGCCGCCTGCGCGCTGGCCGCCTGCACCACGGTCCCGACCGCGCCGGAACAGATCCCGAACGACCAGAAGAACGTGATGGCCGTCGAATGGCGCACGCTGCCGCCGGACTGGGAAAACCTCGCCGCGCGCGAGCCCGAAAAGTGGAACTTCAACTTCCGTCCCTACGGCCAGGAAAGCGCCAGCATGCTCTGGAGCGACCCGAACGCGATCCGTTCGGTGATGCAGGGCACGGTGGACGCGAAGATCAAGCCCACGGCGATCTACGCCGCCGCCGACGAGCGCGAACTCGCAGTGCTCGTCTTCGCCGCGATGCAGGAGGGCGCCGTCACCAACGGACTCGCCAAGGGCGAGGCGATTCCCGAATTCTCGGGCGAATGCTTCTTCCTGCCGGGCGACGCGGACAATCCGCCGATCGTCAACTGGCAGCCGTTCGGGCCGACCTCCAAGCCGGGCTTCGACTACGCGTTGAGCTGGATGAAGTGGGACCGCGACAACCGCGACCTCATCGGCGTGATGACGCTCGACGCGCGGCGCGTGCGTTCCGGCGTGGTGGTGAAAATCGCCATTCCGTGGGTGGCGCTCTACGACCGCCTGCCGTTCCTGCAGGGCAAGAAGGACTCCTTCTGGCGCCTCGGCTTCATGCGCTTCGACACGGGCGTGACCTGGGGCGGCGTGGTGCACCAGCAACTTTCGCCGGGCTACCTGCGCTTCGAGCTTTCGGACGCCGAAAAGCGCCGGCTCATGAAAAACGTGCTCATGGTCTGCTGGAAGCGGTTCCTCGGCGAAATCGGCCGGACGGAAGTGAACCCGAACAAGGTGTGCGGCCGCGGCGACGCGTACCGCAACCGCACGCTCGAGGCGCACCCGCACTCGTACATGAACGTGAACGAGGACTGGGGCTTCCGCGACGCCTGGCTTCTGCAGGCGATCAAGGAACGCAAAGAGCTCGGCAAGGGCATCGCCGCGTTCGACGACATGTCCTGGGACGAACAGGTGGCGTTCTACGAGAAGGCCACGCGCATTCTCTACAACTTCAAGATCGACCTCGACGACGCCGGCGGCAAATACCACAAGGCGCTGATCATGAAACGCTGATCCGGAAAGGAGCTTTTCAAATGAAACTCAATCTCATCGTTCTCGCCACGTTGTGCTGCGCCGCCGCGGTTCCCGCGCCGGTCTGCGCGGCCCCGGCCCCGGCGCAGACCGCCCAGCAGAAGGCCGAAGCGGACAAGAAGGCGGCGGCCGAGGCGAAAGCCAAGGCGGAAGCCGAAAAGAAGGCCAAGCAGGAGGCCGAAAGGAAGGCCAAGGCCGAAGCCCAGGCCAACGCTTCGCAGGCGAACGCGCTTGCCCAGGCGTTCGCCCAGGCGGTCAAGTTCGGGAAGTTCGACGAAGCCGAGGCCAAGGCGAAGGACGCGTTCGCGCTCTTCGGCAAGCCGGGCGTCCAAGGTCCGGACTGGTTCGCGCGGCAGTTCTGCAGCTACGACTTCAACCGGGCCAAGGGCGAGACGCGCGCGCGGGCGATCAAGGCCTTCGCGGCCAGCCACCGGCTGCTCGTGGCCAAGTCCGAGGGCGACGCGAAGGTGTCGCGCATGAACGCGCTCGTCGGCGTGCTCAAGCTCGACAAGCAGGCGAACGCGAAAGAAATCGCGCAAGTCCTCGCGGACCGCTACAAGGTGCCGGGCACCACCAAGAAGACGACGATCATGTTGTGCGTCGGCGATTGCGACTTCGCGGCGGCGGACAAGGCGGCGGAAGCGCTGCTCAAGGAAGCGCCAGCCGGCGACGCCGCGGCGCTCGCCAAGGCGTTCGACGAACTGCTCGCCGCCTACGAGTCGGCCGGCATCTTCAGCTGCGAGGCCGCCCGGAAGTGGTGGGACCGCGCGGCCAAGGAGACGGTCCTCGACGGCGACGCGAAATGGAATTTCCTGAACCGCCACGCCGCGTTCCTCGAGCGGTACGCGCTCGCGTCGATGGAAGAAGTGGACAAAATCCGCGCCGAACGCGACCAGGTCGCCGGCCTGTCGCCGAAGCTGCGCTTCCAGAACGCGCTGGAGAAGATGCAGGGCAGCGACACCGACGAGGGTTACGCCAAGGCGCTCGAGGGCGCGCTCGCGGTCGCGGGGACGAACGTGCAGATGCGTCTGCAGGTGTACGACCGCGCGCTCAGCACCGGATGGAACGCGCCCGGCGCGATTCCGGCGGGCCGTCCCGCGTTCATTCGCGACGTAGTGCTCAAGGACGCCGCCGCGATCCAGGTCAAGGGCCGGCTCTCCCAGTATCTGGCCGCGTACGCCAACGCCGCCTACCGCGATTTCGAGGAAACGGAGAAGTTCCTCAAATCCTACGACGCCGTCGATCCCCGCGCCGTCCGCTCCGCGTTGCGCGCGCTGTGGACCGTGGCCGGGAAGCGCTACTACCACGGACTCGATCCGGTGTTCGCGAAGAAGATCATGGCCACGTGGCAGCAGGAACTCGCCGAATGCGAAGCCGCGAAACCGCTCAAGCCCGACTGGAACTATCCGCGCAATCTGGAAAACCTTCGCCGCAAAGTCGTGGACGCCGCCCTGGAGGCGGACGAACCCGCCGTCGCCGAAGCGCAGCTCGCGGCGCTCGAAAAGGACGAGAAGTCCGACAAGGTGTTCGTCGCCTGCCGCCGCGGCCAGATCGCGTTCCGGGCGAAGAAGTACGCGGAAGCCGTGAAAATCCTCCAGCCGATCGCGGACGACAAGGCGTTCGACAATCGCTGGGATCTGCAGTTCCCGGCCGAAGAACTCGTGCGGTCGTTCGTGGCGCTCGGCGACGTGGAGAACGCCGCGAAGTACATGGAAAAGAAAATCAACTGCTTCCCGCGCTGGACGCAGCGCAACTACTACAAGCCGCGGCTCGAGCTGCTCAAGACTCGCGCCGAAGAGGCGAAAAAGGCCCGCGAGGCCGCAGCTGCGAAGTGAATTGTTTTGTTTGACAAACGCGGCGGCGGAAGGTATCCTTTCCGCCGTCGTCAAATGAAAGGAACGTCATGAACGCCAAAGGTCTGTTGTGGGTTGCCGCGGCGATGGTCGCCGCGCAGTCTTGGGGCAAGCTCGAAACGAGCAGGATTTTCTCGTCCAACATGGTGCTGCAGCGCGACAAGCCCGTGCCCGTGTGGGGCAAGGCCGCGCCCGGCGAGAAGGTGACGGTGTCCTTCGCGGACCAGTCCGTCGCCGCCACGGCGGACGACAAGGGCGCCTGGCGCGCGACGCTCAAGCCGCTCGCCGCGTCCAAGGAAAACCGCGCCCTCGTGGTGCAGGGAGCCGCCGAGAAAATCGAATACGCGAACGTGCTCGTGGGCGACGTGTGGGTCTGCTCCGGCCAGTCCAACATGGAAATGAGCTTTTCCTGGGGCGTCTACGACGGGGACAAGTTCAAGGCGGAAGCCGCGCAGTTCCCGACCATCCGCCGCATCAAAATCAGAAAGTGCACGCGCAACCTGCCGGAAGCGTACGACGTGCCGGCGGAAGGCGCGTGGTCCAAGGCGTGCGACACGTTCCAGGGCTGCTCGGCCACGGGATGGTTCTTCGCGCGCAAGCTCGTGCAGGAACTCGACGTGCCGATCGGCCTGCTCGAATCGAACTGGAGCGGCTGCCGCATCGAACCGTTCATGAGCCCCGAGTCGTTCAAGGGCGATCCGTCGCTCAAGCAGTTCGCCGACGCGCTCGAACTCGGCGACCCCAAGACGGAACTCGGCAAGAAGGCGTGGGCCGACGCCGCCGCGGCCGCCGAAACGTGGGCCGCCGAATTCAGGTCCGCCGTCGCCGCCGGCAAGACGTTCGGCAAGGCGGCGCCCGGTTTCCCCGGCGCCAACGTGCCCGGCGGCGCCGCGCGCCAGTACAACTGGATGATCGCGCCGATCGTGTCCTTCCCCGTGAAAGGCGCCATCTGGTACCAGGGCTGCTCGAACGGCGGCGAAGACGAATCGTATCTCGTGAAACTCGCGCAGCTTGCGGACGGTTGGCGCCGGGCGTGGGGCGAAGAGCTGCCGTTCTACTGGGTGCAGCTCGCGAGCTTCACCGGAGCCACGTCCGATCCCGCCGGCGGCAACGGCTACGCGCGCATCCGCGACGCCATGCGCCGCGCGCTGGACAAGATTCCGCACGGCGGCATGGCCGTCACGATCGACGTGGGCAACGCCTCCGACATCCATCCGAAGGCGAAGATCTTCGTGGGCGAACGCCTCGCGCTTTGGGCGCTGGCGAAGGACTACGGCAAAAACGTGGTCTGCACCGGGCCGCTCTTCAAGAAGATGACCGTGGAAGAACCCGAACTCGAAGGTGATCCGGTCAGCGTCGTGCTGGAATTCGACGGCGTCGGATCCGGCCTCATGGTCGGCAAGAAGAATCCGGCCGACAACTCGCCGGTCGTGGCCGATCCCGGCGCGAAGCTCGAAGGTTTCGCGCTCGCCGACGCGGACCGCAAGTGGCATTGGGCAGACGCGAAGATCGTCGGCAAGACGGTCGTCCTCACCTGTGACCAGGTCAAGGCGCCCGTGGCCGTCCGCTACGCGCACCGCGCCAACCCGATGGGCCACTGCAACCTCTACAACAAAGAAGGTCTGCCGGCTTCGCCGTTCCGCACCGACAACTGGTGAACGCTTTTGGGGGAAATGCAATGAAAGCTTCGATTGAAACGAACCTTGGGACGATGACGCTTGAGCTCGACGCGGCCAAGGCGCCGATCACGGTGAAGAACTTCTGCGACTACGCGAAGGCCGGCCATTACGACGGCACCATCTTCCACCGCGTGATTTCCGGTTTCATGATCCAGGGCGGCGGCTTCACCGCCGACATGAAGCAGAAGGAGACGAAGGACCCGATCAAGAACGAGGCGATGAACGGCCTCAAAAACGCGCGCGGCACGATCGCGATGGCGCGCACGAGCGTGGTCGATTCCGCGACGAGCCAGTTCTTCATCAATCTGGTGGACAACGGATTCCTCGATTTCCGCAATCCGACGCCGCAGGGTTTCGGCTACGCCGTGTTCGGGAAGGTGGTCGAGGGAATGGACGTGGTGGACAAAATCGGCGCCGTCGCGACGACCACCAAGGGGTATTACGACGACGTGCCCGTGAAGGCCGTGACGATCGTCAAGGTTTCGGTCGCGGAAGAAAAGCCGTGAAGCGCCGGTCGCGTGCGTGGCGCCGTCCCCGCACGCCACTTGCCTGTTGATGCCGTTTCGTGGTAAAATGGGCGGCATGAAAACCACATCCGTCATCAAACGTTTCGCGGTCGCCGCAGGCGGCCTTTCGTTGTTCCTCGCCGGGTGCGCCCGCGCGCCGGAAGCCGCGTCCTACGACGTGGTCGTGTACGGCGGCTCCTCCGCCGGCGTCGCCGCGGCCGTGCAGGCCAAGCGCATGGGCAAGTCCTGCGTGGTGATCGAGCCCTCGAACCGCATCGGCGGTGTGACCACGGGCGGTCTCGGCCAGACGGACGTGGGCTCCACCGCCTGCGTGGGCGGCATCGCGCGCGAGTTCTACAAGGCCGTGCACGACCACTACATGGACGCGAAGAACTGGAAATGGCAGAAGCTCGAAGAGTACGCGCCGGACGGCCAGTGTTCGGGTCTCATGAAGGCGGACACGATGTGGACGTTCGAGCCGTCCGCCGCGCTCAAGATTCTGCTGGATTGGGTCAAGCGCGACGGCCTCGAGATCGTCTACGGCGAGCGTCTCGACCGCGAGACGGGCGTGAAGAAGGTCGGCGCGCGCATCGCGTCCATCACGATGGAATCCGGCAGGACGTTCGCCGGCAAGGCGTTCGTGGACGCGACCTACGAAGGCGACCTCATGGCGGCGGCGGGCGTTTCCTACGTGGTGGGCCGCGAGCCGAACGCGCAGTACGGCGAGCAGATCAGCGGCATCCAGCACACGGCGATGGGCGCGCAGCACCACCAGCCGTATCCGGGCGTCGACCCGTGGAAGAAGAAGGGCGACAAATCGTCCGGCCTGCTGCCCGGAATCGAGCCGTACAATCCGGACGAAAAGGAAGGCGACGGCGACAAGCGCGTGCAGGCGTACTGCTTCCGCATGTGCCTCACGGACGTGAAGGAGAACCAGATTCCGTTCACGAAGCCCGAGGGCTACGACGAGGCCGACTACGAGCTGCTCTTCCGCAACATGGAAGTGCTCGCGACCGACCCCAAGAAATACGCCGGCTGGAGCGGCGTCGTGCCGTGGATCAACTCCAAGATGCCGAACCGCAAGACGGACACGAACAACTGCCTCGGATTTTCCACCGACTTCATCGGCCAGAACTGGGATTGGCCGGACGGCAGCTACGAAACGCGCGACAAGATCCTCGCCGCGCACCTCAAGTACCAGCAGGGGCTCATGTGGACGCTCGCGTACCATCCGCGGATTCCGGCCTTCGTGCGGGACGAGGTTTCCAAGTGGGGCATGTGCAAGGACGAATTCACCGACGGCCTCGGCGGCGGCTGGCAGCGCCAGCTCTACGTGCGCGAGGCGCGCCGCATGGTGGGCGAATACGTGATGACGGAGCACAACTGCAAGCGCAAGGAGGTGGCGCCGAAGTCCATCGCCTGCGCGTCCTACGGCATGGATTCGCACCACGTGCGCCGCGTCGTGGGCAAGGACGGCTTCTGGCACAACGAAGGCAACGTCGAGGACTGGTCCATGAAGGGCAAGCCCTACCCCGTGGGCTACGGCGCGCTCGTGCCGAAGAAGGCAGAGTGCGAGAACCTGCTCGTGGGCGTGTGCATTTCCGCGACGCATTCGGCCTACGGTTCGATCCGCATGGAGCCCGTGTTCTTCGAACTCGGCCAGGTGTGCGCCACGGCCGCGGCGCTCGCGATCGACGCGAACTGCGCCGTGCAGGACGTGGACTACGCGAAGCTGAGCGCGCGCCTCGTGGCCGACGGCCAGATCCTCGCGTCCGACGAGGCCGTCAAGTGAAGGCCTGGCTCCAGCGCGTGGGCGAAGCGTCCGTGACGGTGGACGGAGAGACGATCGCGTCCATCGGCCGGGGCTACCTCGTGCTGCTGGGCGTCACGCACGACGACACGGAAGCGGCGGCGGACAAGATCGCCGCCCGCATTCCCGTGCTGCGGCTTTTCGAGGACGAGGCGGGCATGATCAACAAGTCGCTCGAGGACGTGGGCGGCAGCGTGATCGTGGTGTCGCAGTTCTCGCTTTACGCCGACACGTCGCACGGGCGGCGGCCCGGGTGAGCCGCCGCAGCGCGTCCCGAAAAGGCCGAGCCGCTGTACGGGCGCGTGGTGGCGAAACTGCGCGAAACGCTGGGCGCGGACCGCGTGGGGACGGGCCGTTTCGGCGCGGACATGAAGGTGCGGCTGCTGAACGACGGCCCCTTGAGCGTGGAACTGCTCGCATGAGAATCGATTTGGTCAAGCCGCGCGCGGAGATCGTGCGGGGCATCCGCCGCTTTTTCGACGCCGCGGGCTTCACCGAGACGACGACGCCCGTGTGGATCGCGGCGCCCGCGCCGGAGCCGCACATCGACTGTCCGCCCTGCGGCGCGGGATACCTGCGCGCAAGCCCCGAGCTGCAGATGAAGAAGCTGCTCGCGGCGGGGCTGGACAAGATCTACCAGATCGGGCCGTGCTTCCGCGACGGCGAGAGGGGTTCGCGGCACAATCCGGAATTCACGATGATCGAGTGGTACCGGCTGCACGCGGACTACCGCGCCATCGCGGACGATCTGCGCGCGCTGCTGGCGTCGTTGGCGACGGGCGAGCTGGCGGACGAAGTCGCCGCGTGCCGGACGATCGCGGTGCGCGACGCCTACGCGCGGTGGGCCGGCTGGGATCCCTGGACGGCGTGGGACCAGGACCGTTTCGACTACGACATGGCCGCGAAGATCGAGCCGAACCTGCCGCCGACTCCGACTTTCCTGACGGACTATCCGCCGGCGGCGGCGAGTTTGAGCAAGCTGCGCGGCGACGTGGCCGAACGCTGGGAGTTCTACTGGCGCGGCATGGAGCTCGCGAACTGCTTCACTGAACTGTGCGACCCGGCCGAGCAGCGGCGGCGGTTCGAGCTGGCGCGCGAAGAACGGCGGCGGATCGGCGAGGCCGACTATCCCCTGGACGACGGATTCCTGGACGCGCTCAACGCGATCGAATCCGCCGCCGGCGTGGCGCTGGGCGTGGACCGGCTGGTGATGGCGCTCACGGGCGCCGAACGAATCGAGGAGGTGCTGTGATGGAGAAGGGCAGGAAGATTCTCGTGTGCGTGACGGGGTCGATCGCCGCCTACAAGGCGTGCGAACTCGTCCGGGCGTTCGTGCGCGACGGTTGCGAAGTGCGGGTGGCGATGACGCCGGCGGCCTGCGAATTCGTGACACCGCTCACGTTCCAGACGCTTTCGCGGAATCCCGTGGCCGTGGAGCAGTTCGCGCCGCCCGCCGCCTGGAAGCCCGAGCACGTTTCGCTCGCCGATTGGGCGGATTTCGTTCTCGTGGCGCCCGCGAGCGCGAACACGATCGCGAAGATGCGCCACGGTCTGGCGGACAACCTCGTCACGGCGACGCTGCTCGCCGCCCGCGCGCCGGTCGCGGTCGCCCCGGCGATGAACGACGGCATGTGGGAAAACCCGGCGACGCGGGAAAACCTCGCGGCGTTGCGCGCGCGCGGCGTTGTGGTGTTCGAGCCCGAAGAGGGCGACCTCGCCTGCGGCACGCGCGGCAAAGGCCGCATGGCGGAGCCCGAAACGATCCTGGCCGGCGTCCGCGCGTTGCTGCGCGACCGTTCTTGAGCGCTTGCCGATTTGCGGAAGGAGAAAACATGAACAAATACGTGTTTGCGGTTGGGTCGGCACTGGTGTTCGCGCTTTTCGTCATCGGCATTTTCGCCAAATTCGGCGGGGAAAAGGCGTCCGCCGCCGCGGACGCCGTTCGGGCGGAGGATTGGCGGATCGTCGCGACGGACCAGGCCACGTCCAACCTCGTGTTCCTGTCGGGCGCGCCGGGCGCGAAGGCGGAATTCCTCTGGCGGTGGGATCCCGCGAAGGATCCGGGTTTGAAGCCCGGCGACGCGGGGCTGTTCGCCGCCATCGACGAATGCAAGGTGCGCGAACACGGCGATTTCGTGCTGGTGAACGCAAGCTGCGGTGGCGTGGCAGGCGTCGACGTGAAGAAGGGGCGCGTCGCGTGGTACGCGAACGCGGGCACCGGCGGCGCCGGGCCGCACTCAGCGGACGTGCTGCCGGACAACCGCGTCGCGGTCGCCAACTCCACCGGCGTCGACGCCCTGCAGATCGTCGACGTGCGCGAGCATCCGCTCGATCCCGCCAGGCAGACGGTGAAGAACGTGCTTCCCGTGTGCGGCGCCCACGGCGTGGTGTTCGACTGGAAGCGCTACACGCTCTTCGTGCTCGGCTACACGAACCTCTACGAACTCGCGTACCGTCCGCAGGACGTTTCCGTGAAGGTGCTGCGCCAATGGGATTTTTCGGAGGTCTGCGGCGACCCCTGGGGACACGACCTCGTGCCGGACGGGCGGCGCGGCTACTACCTCACCAACCATTCCGGCGTGTGGCATTTCGATCCTGATTCGGAAACGTTCGCGCCCGCGCTCGGGCGGCGGAACGTCAAGAGCTTCTCGCGCGACGAGACGAAGGGCGATCTGCTGTCGGTTCCCCGCGAACGCTGGTGGACCGACCGCCTGATCGTGCGGGAAACGAACGGCGGCGACCGCGTGGTCGGTCCGTTTCCGGGCGCTCGCTTCTACAAGGCCCGCTGGGTCGCGGAAAACGCCACGGGCGCGGCCCGCGTCGATTTCGCGAAAGCGGCAGGGCCGGTGAAACCGCTTCACGGCGTGAACAACGCGCCGCTGCGCGTGCAACCGGGCAGCGCGCAGCGGGAGTTCAAGGCGGCGGGCATTCCGTTCATGCGCACGCACGACACGGCCGGCATGTGGGGCGGCACGCACTACGTGGACGTGCCGAACGTGTTTCCGGATTTCGGCGCGGACGAAAACGACCCGAAGAACTACGATTTCGCGTTCACCGACGCGTACCTGAAGCCGGTGGCCGAATCCGGCGCGGAAATCTTCTACCGGCTCGGCGTCACGATCGAGAACTACCACAAAATCAAGGCCTACAACATCGCGCCGCCGAAGGATCCGGCCAAGTGGGCGCGCATCTGCGAGCACGTGGTGCGCCATTACAACGAGGGTTGGGCGGACGGTTTCAAGTGGAACGTCAAGTACTGGGAAATCTGGAACGAGCCGGAGAATCCGCCCATGTGGTCCGGCACGCGCGAAGAATTCTTCGAACTCTACCGCGTCGCGGCGAACCACCTCAAAAAATGCTTTCCGCGGATCAAGGTGGGCGGCTACGGCGGTTGCGGCTTCTACGCCACGGACGTGCAGGCGCCGAACGACGGTTCGGACTTCTATTCGTCGTTCGTGACGTGGTTCGAGGATTTCTGCAAATTCACGCAGGACCCGAAAACGGCCTGTCCGCTCGACTTCTTCTCGTGGCATCTCTACACGGCCGAGCCGGAGCGCATCGTCCGCCATGCCGACTACGTGCGGCGCACGCTCGACGCGCACGGCCTCGAGCGCACGGAAAGCGTTTTCAACGAATGGAACTGCATGGCCGCCTTCGGGAAATGGACGATCTTCGAAACGATGAAGGAAGCGCCCGGCGCGGCCTTCGTGGCGGCGTCGTTCGCGCTCATGCAGGCGGGCCGCGTCGATTCGGCGATGTACTACGATGCGCTGCCCACGCGCTCGTATTGCGGGTTGTTCTATTTCCCGTCCTGCCGCACCACGCCGTGCTACGAGGCGTTCCGCGCGTTCAACGAACTGCACAAGCTCGGCACTGCTGCGGAGTGCGCGTGCGACGAGCCGCGCGTCTACCTCGCGGCGGCGAAGGGCGCGGACGGCGCGACCGCGATTCTGGCGGCGAACTATTCCTGGCCGTGCGACGCGAAGACGCGGCGCGTGTCCGTGGCGGTGTCCGGCGGAGCGGAAACCTACCGCAAATACGTGGTGGACCTCGATTCACCCGTGTTGTCCTTCGCCGGAGAATGGAAGGCGGGCGAACCGCTGGAGCTGCCGGCGTACACGACTTGTTTGCTGCTGGCGGGCCGCGAACTCGAAGGCGCGCCGACGCACCCGGCGGCGACGGGCGCGCTCAACGGCATCGCGCAATGAAAACGCGAGAATCAGTGGAAGGAGAACGCTGGTGAAATTCGTGATGGCGGCCGCGTGTGCGGCATTGGCAGTAGTCGCATGGGGCGTCGCGCCGGTCAACGGCACGATGGACGTGCGTCCCGGCAAGGGGTTCCGCGAGAGCTGGTTCGACGACTCGGTGAAGGAGGTGCCGTGCCGCGTGCTCGACGGCGCGCCCGTGGCCGTCAAGGCGTATCTGCACGACGACCGCCCCGCGATGCTCGTCAGGCGCACGGACGGCCAGACCGGTCCCGCCACCTTTTCCGTCAAAGGCGTGGCGTTCACGGGCGGCGGCGAAATCACCAGCCCCGTGCGCGTGGACCTCGCGGACGGCACGATCCGCGAGATTCCCGAGTTGGACGTGAAGGCGACGGCCGAACGCCCGTACCGCCGCGACGGAAGCGATTGGACGACGCGCTTCCACGATCTGCCGCTCACGCCCGACGAACAGCTCGTGGCGTGCCGCTACGACGTGCCGATCGCCTTCGATTGGACCAAGATGCCGCCCGAGGCGATCGTCAACTGCCTGTACCGTCCTGGCATGAACGGCAACAAAAAGCGCCCGGCGCGCGCCGCGTGGATGGACTTGCCCGCCGAAAAGTTCCTGCCGTTCATCGACGTCTACGGGCAGTTCAAATACCGCACCTGGCCGGGCAAGACCACGTGCGACGCCGACCTGAAGCGCGCCGCCGCCGCCGAGGCGCTGGATCTGGCCGCGCACCCCGGCCCCGCTGACCGCGACGTCTACGGCGGTTGGACGAAGGGCCCCAAGCAGACGGCGACGGGGCGCTTTTATCCGAAGAAGGCGGACGGCAAGTGGTGGCTCGTGGATCCGCTGGGAAACCTCTTCTGGAGCTTCGGCGCGGTGCGCGTGACGCCGTGCTCGGCGATGACGCCCCTGAACGGCGAGCCGCATCCGCCGTGGCGCTACGGACGCAAAATGCCGCCGCGGCATTGCTTCTTCGAGAACCTCCCGAAGCCCGATTCTCCGTTCGCCAGGTTCTTCAAGACGCACGACGAACTGCTGGTCGACTTCTACCTCGACCGGGGCGAGACGGAGTGGTACGACTTCTCGTCCTCCAACCTCTACCGCAAATACGGCGAAGGATATTACGAAACGTTCGCGGATCTCGCGCACCGCCGTCTGCGCAGCTGGGGGCTCAACACGATCGCCAATTCGTCCGACGTGAAGATATGCCTCATGGACCGCACGCCCTACGCCGAGCGCATCGAGTGCCATTCGCGTCCGATCGCCGCCGCGCAGGGCGGCTGGTGGAAGTTCCGCGACCCGTGGGATCCGAGTTTCGTCGAGGGCGCGCGCAAGGCGCTGGAGAAGCACGGCCGCGAAGCGCACGATCCGTGGTGCATCGGGTTTTTCGTGGACAACGAACTCGGCTGGGGCGACGGCGAAACGGATCTCGCGCGCTGGACGCTCGCCTCGCCGGACGACCAGCCCGCGAAAATCGAATTCCTGAAACGGCTCGCGGCGGAGGGAAAAACCGAAAAGGACGTCACTGTGGCGGAGCTGCGCGCGTTCACGAAGGTCGTCGTCGAGGAGTACTTCCGCAAAACGCGCGACACGCTCAAGGAGTTCGACAAGGATCTGCTGTATCTGGGCTGCCGTTTCTGCGGCGCGCCGCGGCAGGTGGTGGAGGCGTGCGCGAAGTACGCGGACGTGGTGAGCTACAACATCTACTCGGATTCGATCGAACGGTGGCGGCTGCCGTCGTCTCTGGACCGTCCCGTGATGATCGGCGAGTTCCATTTCGGCGCGGCGGACCGCGGTCCCTTCGGCGTTTCGCTCATCGACTGCGGCACCCAGGAAGGTCGCGCGGCGGCGCTGGTGCGCTACGTGGAATCCGCGCTGGCGAATCCGCAGATCGTGGGCGTGCACTGGCACCAGTTCTCGGACCAGGCCACGACCGGCCGCTTCGACGGCGAATACTTCCAGGTGGGCTTCACGGACGTGTGCGACACGCCGTACCCGGAAACGATCCGGGCGCTCCGCGACGTGGGCGGCAGGACGTACGCCGAACGCGCGGCGATTTTCCCCTGACGCTCTTGCACCCCGGCGAAGCTCAGCCCTGTTGCCGCCGCTTGCGGGCGTTGAATTCGGCGAAGCCGCGGTTGCGCAGTTTGCACGCGGGGCATTTGCCGCATCCCTTGCCGGGAATGCCGTTGTAGCACGTGACCGTCTCGTTTTCGATCACGTCCAGAATGCCCAGTTTTTCGGCCAGTTCCCATTCGTCCGCTTTCGTCGCGGCCATGAACGGCGTCACGATCTTGAACGGCCATTTCATCGCCAGGCGCATCATGCGCTGCTGCGCGCGGATGAAGACGGCGCGGCAGTCGGGGTAGCCCGAGAAGTCCGTTTGCGAAACGCCCGTGTGGATTTCCGTCGCGCCAAGCGATTTCGCCCACACGCCGGCCGCGAGCAGAAACATGGCGTTGCGGCCCTCCACCACGGTGTTGGGGCATGCGGCTCCTTTTTTGCGCGCGATGGGGACGTCGGACATGAGCGCGTTGGTGGTGATGCGGTTGTAGAAGTCCAGCGAAACCACGACGTGCTTTTTCACGCCGAAGCGTTTTGCGAGGCGCTTTGCGAAAGTCGTTTCAATTCGATGGCGTTGGCCGTACTTGAAGGTGATGGCGGCCACGTGGTCGGCGCCGTGCTTCTTCACGGCGAGCGCGAGGCAAGTCGCGCTGTCCTGTCCGCCGCTCAACACGACGACGGCTGCGATGCTGGAGTTTTTGTCCATGCCCGCCATTATAGCACGTTTTCATACCTTCGCCCCCGTCTCAAAATCCGTGTCAATCTCTGCTGGCGATTGCGCCGCTTTTCAAGTTGTGGTACAATCGTTCCATGAAGAAAGGACTGGAAATGAAGAAAACATGGCATGGTGTTGCTTCGGCGGTTTTGGTTGCCGCCGCGGCGGTTTTGGTTTTTGGGGCGGGCGCGGAGGCGACGGGGCCGTTCCCCGAGCCGGCGGGCGGATGGAAGTCGCGGGCGATCGTGCTCTCCGCGCCGATGCCGAACGAAGTCGCGCGCTTCAACGCGTTCGTGAAGAACACGCTCGCGCCGGCCGGCGTCGACACGCTGGTGCTGCTCACGCGCTACCGCTACCAGTTCAAGTCGCATCCCGAGTGCGCGGCGTCCAACGCCCTGTCGCACGCCGACGCGCGGGCGATCAAGGCCGCGTGCGACGCGTGCAACGTCCGGCTCGTGCCGAAGATGAACCTGCTGGGGCACCAGGGCGGCAAAAGCGTCGTGACGGACGGCCTGCTGGCGGCGCACCCCGAACTCGACGAGTCGCCGGAGAAAAAGGAGGTGCGCCACAACTACTGCCGCAGCATCTGCCCGAAGCATCCCGAGGCGCTCAAGTACGCCACGGACCTCGCGTCCGAAATGGCCGAAGCGTTCGGCGCGGACATGATGCACGTCGGCTGCGACGAGGTGTTCGAGATCGGCTCGTGCCCGCGCTGCAAGGGCACGCCCACCGGCACGCTTTTCGCGGACTGGGTCAACGGCATCTCGCGCCACCTCAAGGCGAAAGGCGTGCGCACGATGATCTGGAGCGACCGCCTGCTCAACGCCAAGGAAAGCGGCTACGGCGTGTGGGAGGCGAGCGACAACGGCACCGACGCCGCGCTGGGCAAGGTGGACAAGGACGTGATCTGCTGCGACTGGCACTACGAGAACTGTCCGAAGTATCCTTCCGTGGAAACGCTGGCTGACGCCGGGTACGAACTTTACGTCTGTCCGTGGCGCTATCCCGAAAACGCCAGAAAGTTCCTCGACTACGCGGTGAAGCACGACAAGGGCAAATATCTGGGCGTGATGCTCACCACGTGGTATCCCGCCAAGGACGTGATGGACGCGATCGAAGGCACGTGGGCGGCGCCGGACGGCAAGGATCCGCGGGCCGAGCGGGCGCACACGTTCTATTCGCTTGCGCGCAACTTCCAGTACGTCTTCCCGAAGGCGCGCGCCCGGGCGAAGTGGACGTGGTTCGACGGATCCGAGGTGCCGATGGAGGGCAAGGGCTGGACGCGGCGCGACCAGACCGAGACCTACTACGACCGGCTGCCGTCGGCCGGGGCGAACGACGTCCCCTGGGCCGTGTGGAACCTGCAGAAGCACACCGCGGGCATGAGCTTCCGCTTCACGACCGACAGCGCGAAGCTCGCGATCCGCTGGAAGCCGCGGTTCCCCAACCTCGCGATGCCGCACATGCCGTCCACGGGCGTGAGCGGGGTGGACGTGTACCAGTGGTCGGAAGAGGACGGGAAGTGGCGGTACTGCCCGTCCTGGGCGATTCCCAAGCAGGAGGGATCGGAAGCGACGTGGCGCATCCGCCCGAACGCGCTCACCGTGGTGAACCTGCCGCTCTACAACGGCATCGAGTGGATCCGGCTCGGCGTGGAGCCGGGTTGCGGGATTTTCGATCCGCCGCCGCGCAAGAGCGGCGTGACCAAGCCGGTGGTGTTCTACGGCACATCGACCACGCAGGGCGGCTGCGTGACGCGTCCCGGGCATTGCTGGACGACGATCGCCTCGCGGATCGCGGACGTGCCGCAGGTGAACCTCGGCTTCTCCGGAGCGGGGAAGATGGAGGACGTGATGCTCGACCGCGTGGCGCAGATCGACGCTTCGGTCTACGTGCTGGACACGGCGGGCAACATGGGCGTGAAGCTGATGGAGGAGCGCTTCGAGAAGTTCACGCGCGGCCTGCGCGAGCGCCGTCCCGGCGTGCCGATCGTCGTGCCGGCGCACCCGTGGGACGACGTGGGCGGCGAATTTCCGAAGCAGCGGGCGTTTCTGCGCGACCTCTGCGCGAAGCTGAAGGCGGAGGATCCCGCGAAGTGGAAGGACCTGTATTTCCTCAGCGACGAGGAATTCATCACTGGCGACTGCGACAACACGGTCGAGGGCGCGCATCTGAACGACCTCGGAGCGCATCGCATGGGCGCCTCTTGCGCGAATCTCCTGAAGAAGGTGCTGCGGCCATGAAGTGCGCGACCCTGACGCTGGCGGCATGCGTTTTGGCGGCGTGCGCGCATGCCGCGACGACGGTGTCCCTCAAACCATCCCGGGACGATTGTTCGGCGGCGTTTCTCGACGCGATCGCCCGCGTGCGCGCGGCCGGCGGCGGCGTGATCGAACTCGAGAAGGGCGCGTACCATTTCGCCGCCGGCACGGCGCAGAAGCACGTGTTCCACGTCACCAACCACGACCAGTCGCCAGACCATCCCGTGAACCTGCCGTTCGTGGGCGTCACGAACCTGACGCTGCGCGGGCACGGGTCGACGCTCACGTTCCACGGCGCCACGATCGGCGTGCTGGTGCGCGATTCCGCGGGCGTCCGCCTCGAAGGGGTGAAGCTCGACTGGTCGCGTCCGTTCATCACCGAAATGAAAATCCTCGGCTTCAAGGACGGCAAGACGATCGGCCGCATCGACAAGTCCGTATTCCCCTACGTGGTGGAGAACGGCCACGTCGTGGCCGTGGGCGAGGGCTGGAAGTCGCGCGTCCCCTGGGGCATGGTGTTCCGCGGGGACACGCACGAAATCGTGGAGCGCAGCGCCGACCTCGGCTACGACGGCGCCGCCGTCGAGAACGCGGACGGCACGCTCACGTGCGACTACGACTATTCCAAGGCTGGCGCTGGCGCCCGCGTCGGCGACGTCGCCGCGCTGCGTCCCGAGCGCCGTCCTTTCCCCGCGTGCGTGCTCTACCACGCGAAGGACGTGGTGTTCGAGGACGTGGCCATCCACACTGCGTGGGGCATGGGCGTCATCGCGCAGATGAGCGAGAACTTCACCTGGCGGGGAACGGGACGCGCCGAAGACAAGACCTCTGGCGTGTTTCCGCCGGCTGGTTCTTCGCGCGTCACGACGCTGCACGCCGACGCGTCGCACTTCGCGAACGTGAAGGGCGCCGTTACGGTGGAGAACTGTTTCTTCGAAACGATGATGGACGACGCGGCGAACGTGCATTGCACGTGCCTCGCGATCGTGAAGATCCTCGACAAGCGCCGCATCCGCTGCCGCTACATGCACCGGCAGGCGGTGGGCTACGGCGCGTTCGATCCCGGCGACGCGCTGCGGTTCATCCGCGGCAAGACGCTGGAAAACGGCGCGGAGACGCGCGTCCTGGCCGTGGACGCGCACGACGAACGCGAAGTCACGCTCTTGCTCGCGGACGATTTGCCGCCCGATTGCGCGGTCGGCGACGCGGTGGAGAACGCCGACTACCAGCCGAGCGTCGTCTTCCGCGGCAACGTGGTGAAGAACAACCGCGCGCGCGGCGTGCTGTTCACCACGCCGAAGCCGATCGTGTGCGAAAGCAACCTGTTCGACCACGTGTCCGGGTCGGCGATCCTGTTCGCCGGCGACGCGCAGGGGTGGTACGAGTCCGGCGCCTGCACGGACGTGCTCGTGCGGGGGAACGTGTTCCGCGACTGCCTCACCAGCGTCTTCCAGTTCTGCGACGGCGTCATTTCGTCCTGGCCGATGATCCGCGATTTCGACGCGCAGAAGGTCCACTACCACCGCAACTTCCGCATCGAGGACAATCTCTTCGAGACGTTCGACGTGCCGCTGCTCTACGCCCGTTCCACGGACGACATCACGTTCCGCGGCAACCGCATCCGCCGCCACGACCGTTATCGCGGCTGGGGCAAACCGCCGTTCATCCTGGAGAAGTGCGACCGCGCGCTCGTGTGCCCGCCGACGCCGGAGGACTGAAGATTCTGGATTGGCGATTTGAGATTTGGGATCGGCGCCGCGAAATCCTCATCCGGCGCGTTTCGAGACGCCGCGTTGTGTTATAATACGCAACCGCAGAAAGTTCAGAAACGATGGAAGAAAACAAGACAGACGGAGGCGTCGGCGTCGTGCAACCGCGCACGACGCGGCTCACGCTTCCCGAGGGCGGTTGGCGCCTCGAGACGGGCGGCGTTTTGCCGCAGATCGACGTGGCTTGGGAAAGCTGCGGGCTCGAGAAGCCCGAGAACGACAACGTGATTTTCATCTGCCACGCGCTCACCGGCGACGCGCACGTGGCTGGCGTGCGACCCGGCGAAACGAAACCCAGCGGCTGGTGGGAGGGCATGGTGGGCCCCGGCCGCGCGTTCGACACGAACCGCTACCGCATCGTGTGCGCGAACGTGCTCGGCGGCTGCAAGGGCACCACCGGTCCCATGTCGACGAACCCCAAGACGGGCAAGCCCTACGGCGGCGCGTTTCCGTCCTTCACGATGGGAGACGCCGTGGACGTCTACCGCGCCTTCCTGCGCGAAATCGGCGTGAAGCGCCTCGTCGCGCTCGCGGGCGGCAGTTTCGGCGGCATGCACGTGCTGGACTGGATCACGCGGTATCCGGACGAAATGGACGCCGCCTGCGTGATCGCGAGTTCCGTTTCGCTCAACACGCAGGCCCTCGCATTCGACGTGGTCGGCCGCGCCGCCATCGTGGACGATCCCGACTACCGCGGCGGCGACTACTACGGCACGGGGGACGGCAAGGGCCCGAAAAAGGGACTCGCCGGCGCCCGCCAGCTGGCGCACATCACCTATCTCGCGCGCGAGCACCTGCAGTCCAAATTCGGCCGCGAACTCCAGCAAAACTGGGTCGAGAAGGGCGAGGACTACGAGCGCGCGCGGCTCGCGCAGTTCCGCACGCTTTTCCAGATCGAAAGCTACCTCGGCCACCAGGCGGACAAGTTCATCGAGCGCTTCGACGCGAACACGTACCTGCACATCACGCACGCGATGGACCGGTTCGACGCGGGCGCGCGCTACGGTTCGCTCGACGCCGCCCTCAAGCGCGTCAAGTGCCGCACGCTGGTGGTGTCGTTTTCGGGCGACGTGCTCTTCGCCGACTGGCAGAGCCGCGAAATCGCGCGCGGGCTGCTTTCGAACGGCAAGCGCGTTTCCTACTGCCACCTCGAAATCGGCGTCGGCCACGACGCGTTCCTGACGCACATCGCGGATCTTTCCAAACTCGTGGGCGGTTTCCTCGGCACGCCGGCGCCGGAGGTCAAGCAGTGGCAGGAGCGCCGCTACGCGTCCATCGCGAAGATGATTCCTGACGGCGCCCGCGTGCTCGACGTGGGCTGCGGGAAGGGCACGCTCCTGAACATTCTGCGCACCCGGAAGGGCGTCGCGGGGCAAGGCGTGGAAATCGACGTGGCGGATTTCGAGGACGCCCTCGCCGACGGCAACGACGTGATTTTCGAAAACGCGGACGAGGAACTGCGGCTCGTGCCGGACGGCTTCTACGACGTGGCGGTGGTTTCCGAAACATTGCAGGTGGTGAAGAACCCCCGCCAGCTGCTCCGCGAAGCGCTGCGCGTTGCGGACGAGGCGATCGTGTCGTTCCCGAACTTCGCCGCCTACCGCATCCGCCTCACGCTCGGCTTCACGGGACGCCTGCCCGTGTCCAAGCAGCTGCCGTTCCAGTGGTACGACACGCCGAACGTCCACTGCGTGACGCTCAAGGATTTCCGCTCGCTGTGCGACGCGGAAGGCATCGAAATCAAGGAAGTGAAGGCCGAAAGCCGCCACCTCGTGGGCAAGCTGCTCATGGCGCTCGGCTTCAAGAACCTCGGCGCGAGCCGCATCATCGCGCGGATAGGAAGAAGAAAATGACGCTGCCGCAACGCGTGGGACTCATCCTCAAACGCTGCTTCGCCGAACTCCACCCGTGCCTGTACGACGGGCAGGACGGCGACGCGGGCCAAATCGCAGCCGCGCTCGAACGCGAAATCGCGCTGCTCATGCCGGGCGCGGACGCCAAGGCGATCGTGCGAGCGTTCCAGGCGCGCATGCCGGAAGTGCGCCGCCTCATCGACACGGACGTCGACGCCGCCTACGAAGGCGATCCCGCCGCCACGAGCCGCATGGAGGTCGTGATGGCCTATCCCGGGCTGTACGCCGTGACCGTGCACCGGCTGGCGCACGAACTCTACAAGCTGAAGGTGCCGATCATCCCGCGCGTGATGAGCGAAATCGCCCATTCCAAGACGGGCATCGACATCCATCCCGGCGCCACCATCGGCGAGCATTTCTTCATCGACCACGGCACTGGCGTGGTGGTGGGCGAGACCACCGTGATCGGCAGGAACGTGAAACTCTACCAGGGCGTGACGCTCGGCGCGCGCTCGTTCCCCAAGGACGGCGCCACCGGCATGCTCATGAAAGGCCACAAGCGCCACCCGAACGTGGAGGACGACGTGGTGGTGTACGCCGGCGCCACCATTCTGGGCGGCGACACCACGATCGGCCACGATTCCGAAATCGGCGGCAACGTGTGGTTGATGGAGTCCGTGCCGCCGCATTCGCGCGTCTACAACAAGCCGCCCGCGCCGGAAATCCGGCCGCGGCCGAACTGACAAGGGGGGGGTGTTTCGTGGGATTTTTCAAAGCATACGACATGCGCGGCACTTTCGGGG
>JAKSOX010000059.1 GCA_024405335.1 Kiritimatiellia bacterium | reverse complement strand
TCGCGCGCTGCGAAGCGGCGGGCGTGCCCGTGGTCAACTACGGCATCTGCATCGCGGCGTGCCGCGGCATCCGCGTCGATCCCGTCCGCGCGACCGTGGCGCGCCACGGTCGAAACGCATCGGTTTGATCGGCGATTTGAACGAATTCGCCGGAAATCCGGAACGCGCCGTCGCGGACTTGCCGCTTGGCAAGACGCCATGCCTTGACGCCGCCCCCACCCCCGCGAATCGGCGCCCTGCACAAAATGCTTGTGTTTGGACGTTGCGTATGATACAATTCCGCGAGTTATTCCCCCAATAAGGATGCACACGTGAGTACGAAAGCCCAACATTCCGCGTACGCCCAAGCTGGCGTCAACATTGACAGCAAGATGACGGCGCTCAAGGCGATCAAGGAGATGGTCGGAAAGACCAAAACCGTGAATGTAGTGGGCGGAATCGGTTCTTTTGGCGGTTTGTGCCGTTTGCCGCAGGGTTCCACGAAGAGCACGCTGCTCGTTTCCTCCACGGATGGCGTGGGCACGAAGCTCAAAGTCGCGGTGATGATGAACAAGCACGACACGGTCGGCCAGGACATCGTGAACCACTGCGTGAACGACATTCTCGTGCAAGGCGCGCGGCCGCTCTTTTTCATGGACTACGTGGGCGCCTCCAAGTTCGACGGCAACGTGTTCCAGCAAATCGTTTCCGGTTTGTGCAAGGCGTGCAAAGAAAACAACATGGCGCTTTTGGGCGGCGAAACGGCGGAATTGCCGGGGCTCTACCCGGTGAACGAATACGACCTCACGGGCACGATCGTGGGAACCGTTTCCCGCGCGCAGCTGGTGACGGGCAAATCGATCCGCGCCGGCGACGTGATCGTGGGGTTGCCTTCCGGCGGTTTGCAGACGAACGGCTATTCTCTGGCGCGCCGCGTGTTCTTCGACATCTGCCAGCTCACGCCCAAGGACAAGCTGCCCGGCACGAACCAGACGGTGGGCGAGGCGCTGCTCGCCGTGCACAAAAGTTTCTTGAAGCCCGTCACGCGGTTGCTGGACAACAAAATCAAGATCAGCGGCATGGCGCACATCACGGGCGGCGGTTTTCCGGACAACATTCCGCGCGTGCTGCCGAAGGCGGTGGTGGCGGAAATCGACCGCAGCACCTGGGAAGTTCCCACGATTTTCAAATTCATCGAGCGTCAGGGCCGCGTCGAGCGCGACGAGATGTACCGCGTGTTCAACATGGGCATCGGATTCGTGCTCATCCTGCCCAAAAACCAGCTCCCGCGCCTCAAAGCGGTGTTCCGCAACATCCGCCAGCCGTGGTACCAAATCGGCGTCGTGCGCGTGCGCAAGGGGAATGGCCCGCAAGTCGTGTACAAAAATTGAACTATCGTCGTTGCCGCATCTTGAAAAGGGAGTGTTTTCCATGAAAAAAGCGTTGCTCATGCTGGTGGCCGCCATTGGATTGACCGTGCAGGCCAATACGGACGGATTTATCATGTTTTCGATTTTTTCGCCTGGCCAACTTCCCGTCCCCACAACCAAGATAGACGGCGTGCGACTTTCCTTGATTTACGGCGATTGTCTGGCCTTGAACGGATTCGACCTCAGTTTGGCGGGCATGGTCCGCGAGCGGGCCAACGGATTTCAACTCGGCGGCTACAACGCCTGCGGAACGGACGCCGCCGGCTTCCAGCTTGGCGTCTACAACGCGGTCGAGAGCGACTTCTTCGGTTGCCAAATGGGAATCGTGAATCGCGCGGACAGACTCAGCGGCTGCCAAATCGGATTTGTCAATTTCAAGAACAAACTCAGCGGTTGGCAAATCGGTTTCGTGAACGTCGTCACGGATCCGGTGGTCCAACGCCGTTGGTTCCCGTTCGTGCGGGCCGATTGGTGAGGCCTCCGACACAAACGAAAACAGTACGCGCAACGGCGCGTTTTTGCCCAAAAGAAGGCGTTTATGGAAGGCGAATCGGATACGAGCCGGCATTTTCTCCGGCAATGGATTGACGAAGACGTGAAGGCCGGAAAGACCGGCGGCAAAGTGGTGACGCGCTTCCCGCCCGAACCCAACGGCTACATCCACATCGGTCACGCAAAGGCCATTTGCGTGGACTTCGGCATGGCGGAACTGTTCGGCGGCGAATGCCATTTGCGTTTGGACGACACGAATCCCACCAAGGAGTCCGACGAGTACGCCGAAAACATCAAGAAGGACATCACCTGGCTCGGCTTCAAGTGGTCCGGCGCGGGCGACGCGGGCGAACCCGGGTTCTACAACGCGTCGAACATGTTCGACCAGATGTTCGCCGTCGCCGAAAACCTGATCAAGGCGGGCAAGGCCTACTGCTGCAATCTGGGCCAGGACGAATGGAAGGAATACCGCGGCGTCCCCGAAAAGCCCGGCAGGCCTTCACCTTCGCGCGACACGGATCCCGAGCGCAACCTGCGCATTTTCCACGAAATGCGCGACGGCAAATACGCCGACGGCGAGTGGTGCCTGCGCGCGAAGATCGACATGGCTTCGCCCAACATCCACTTCCGCGATCCGGTGATCTACCGCATCCGCCACGTGTCGCACTACCACCTCGGCGACAAATGGTGCGTGTATCCGATGTACGATTTCGCCCACCCGATCGAAGACGCGCTCGAGGGCGTGACCCACTCGATGTGCACGCTGGAATTCGAAGTGCACCGTCCGTTGTACGACTGGGTGGTGGACCGGCTGGACGAAATGGGCATGCTCCCCGTCCGCAACGGCGTGAAAATCCGCACGCAGCAGCGCGAGTTCGCGCGGTTGAACATCACCTGGACCGTCATGTCCAAGCGCCTGCTGCTGCAGCTCGTGACCGAAAAACGCGTGTCCGGCTGGGACGATCCGCGCATGCCCACGGTGTGCGGCATGCGCCGCCGCGGGTTCACGCCGGGAGCGATCCGCGAATTCTGCGAACGCGCCGGCGTCACGAAGGTCGAATCCGAATCCGATCCCGCGCTGCTCGAATGGTGCGTGCGCGAGGAACTCAACCAGAAAGCCGCGCGCCGCATGGCGGTGCTCGATCCGGTGAAACTCGTGATCGACAACTGGGGCGACGCGGGCGTGCGCGAAGTGGAACTCGCCAACAATCCGTTGGACGAGTCGGCCGGCGTGCGCAAGGCGCCGTTCTCCGGCACGGTGTGGATCGACCGCGCCGATTTCATGGAAGTCCCGGAAAAGAAGTTTTTCCGCTTGGCGCCGGATCGGGAAGTTCGGCTCCGGGGCGCGTGCATCGTCAAGTGCACTGGGCTCGAGAAGGACGCCGCCGGCGTGGTGCAGGTCATCCACTGCACGTGGGACGAAGGCAGCTGGGGCGGCAACGCTTCGGACGGCCACAAGGTCAAGGGCACCATCCATTGGGTGGACGCCGCCGCCGGCGTGAAGGCGGAAGTGCGCCTGTACGACCGCCTGTTCACCGACCCGAATCCGATGAAGGACGGCGCGGACAACTTCCTCAAATACCTGAACGCCGATTCGCTCAAGGTCGTGGCGGCTTACGTGGAACCCGCGCTGGCGGACGCCAGAAACGGCGAGCGGTTCCAGTTCGAGCGCACCGGCTATTTCGTGGCGGACGAAAAAGATTCAAAGCCCGGCGCACTCGTGTTCAACCGCACGGTGACGCTCAAGGATTCCTACAAACCCGCCTGACCATGCGGCTCTTCCTGCGCAGATGGCTGCTATGGCTCGTGGGACTTGCGTTTGCGGGCATGGGCGTCGCCATGCGCATCGAGGAGGGATTCGAGTTGGGTGCTTCCGACGACGTGTCGTGCACGTTCTTCGGTTTCGCCGTTCTGGTTTTCGCCTATGCGGCCGCGCGGGCGCTCTTCCGGCTGGTTTTCCCGCCGCCAGAAGACGTCTGACGATTGGCGCGGCGAATGGTTCGTTGCACACGTTGGCTGGCGATGTTCGCGGGAAGGGGTATGGCATGATTACGAGAAAATTCGGATTTTCGATTGCGATCGCCGCGGCGGTCGCGTTCGGCGGCGTTTCGCTTGCGGCCGAAAGCGGGGCGAAGATATACGCGCTTCCCGAGGGCGAACCGCGTTGCGAACTGTACCGCGTGACGGTGGACGGACTGGACGTGCCGGTTTCGGCGGCGCGCGTTTCGGCGATGCCCGTGAACATCCGCTGGCCGGGCCACCAGCGCGAGAAGGACCAGACGGAAATCGCCGGATTCGTCCGGTTTGAAATGTCCCGTCCCGTGACGATGACGGTCGAACGTTCGCGCGTCTTCCGGGACGTGAAGATCCGCCCCTTTTCGAAGGGCGTCGCGTTCAAGGCGTCCGGGAGGACGGTGACCTTCACGCTTGAGAAGCCGGGTGACTACTCGGTCGAGTTCGACGGACGGCACGAGAACTTGCACGTCTTCGCGCATCCGCCTTCCGCCTACGCCGTGAAGAAAGGCGATCCCAAAGTGCGCTACTTCGGACCGGGCGTCCACGACGCGGGCCTCATCGAAATGAAATCTGGGGAAACGCTCTACGTCGACGAAGGCGCGGTCGTGTACGGGCGCGTCCACGCGCGCGACGCGGACGACGTCAGTATCCTCGGACGCGGCATCCTCGACATGAGCCGCATCCGCGAGCAGCCGAAACCGATCGACCCGAAGCTCGCCGAGGAGCAGAAGCGCAAGGGATTCGCGATCACGAACGCCAAACGCTGGGATTGCATCCGGCTGGAATATTGCGACCGCGTGAAGATCGACGGCATTACGATGCGCGACTCGCTCATCTATTACGTCCGCCCGATCGGCTGTCGCGACGTCGAGATCACGAACGTGAAAATCATCGGCAGTTGGCGCTACAACGCCGACGGCATCGACATGCACAACTGCGAGCGCGTCCACGTCGCCGACTGCTTCGTGCGCACCTACGACGACGCGATCTGCATCAAGGGCTTCGACTACGCGATGGACGAAAGCGAAATGCTGCACGACGGCGTTCTGCACGACGTTTTCAAGGACGTCCTGGTCGAGCGCTGCACCTTCTGGAACGACTGGGGCCTTTCCCTCGAATTCGGCGCCGAAACGCGGGCTCGCGAAATCTGCGGCGTCGTCTGGCGCAATTGCGACGTCATTCGCGCGCACGCGGCGGCCTGCGACGTGCAGAACTGCGACTACGCCGACATCCACGACGTGCTTTACGAGGACGTCCGCCTCGAGTTCGACGGTTTTCACCCGCGCACGGCGTACAGCGCCACGGCGAAGGACTTCGACCCCACCGCCGACGGCGGAACGCCGGCGGCGATTCGCGCGCGGATACACGTGGTTCCCGAATATTCGAAGAACGACAAGCGCCGCGGACGCATCCGCGACGTGACGTTCCGGAACGTCCGCGTGACGGCGCCGCGCCAACCGGTCGTCAGTTTCGCCGGCTACGACGCGGACCACCGCGTCACGGGAGTCACGATCGAAGGATTTTTCCTGAACGGCGAGGACGTCACCGAAAAGTTGGACGTCGTTCTCGGGAAGTTCGCGGACGCGCCCGTTCTGCGTCCGTTGAACCCGTAGGCGACGGTGCGCACTCCGTCGGTTGGGACCCGGAGAAAAGAGGACGAAATGACGACGAGGACGTTTTCCGTTTGTTGGATTTTTTGCGTCGCGCTTGCCGCCGCCGCGCCGGCGGAGCCGACGCCGAAAGCGCGCACCGTGATGAACGTGGTCAACTTCGTGCGCGGCTGCGAGCCGCGCAATCCGAAGATGGATCTCGTGAAGCCGATAGCCGAGGAAATCGCGCTGAACACGAAGCACCATCTGCCGAACACGATTCTGCTGCAGTACGACGCGATGATCCGCCCCGATTTGATGAAAGTCGTCAAGTCGGCCGAACCGGACAAAACGGAATACGGCGTGTGGATCGAAATGGCGCGCCCGCTCGTGGAAAAGGCGGGCATCCCGTGGCGCGGCCGCAAGGGATGGGATTGGGACTGGTTCATCAATCCGGGGTTCCTCATGGCGTACACGCATGAAGAACGCGCGAAACTCGTCGACGAAATCTTCCGTCTTTTCAAGGCCGAGTTCGGCCGTTGGCCGAAAAGCGTCGGTTCGTGGTTGCTGGACGCGTGGTCGATGGAATACATGCAGAAGAAGTACGACGTGAAAGGATTCTGCATTTGCCGCGAACAGGACAACACGGACGCCTACGGTTTGCGCGGCGGTTACTTCAACGGACTCTACTATCCATCGCGCAAGAACATGCTGTCCGCCGCGGTGGACATGGCGAACGCCGTCAAGGCGCCCGTTTTCAAGATGCTCACGCCGGATCCCATCTACAACTACGCGAAATCCGCGACGCCGAAGGGCGTCGATTCGTGCCCCTGCACGCTGGAACCGGTGTGGCACAGCGGCTTCACGCCGTCCGTGGTGGATTGGTATTTCCGCGTTTACACGGGGCCGGGCATGCTCAATTTGTCGTACATGCAGACGGGACAGGAAAACTCGTTCGGCTGGGACGCCATCGGCAAGGGGCTGCCCTACCAGATCGAGGTCGTCGCGCGCTTGGCGCGCGAAGGGAAAATCGAGGTCGAAAAGATGTGCGACACGGCCGAGCGGTTCGTGCGCGAACACCACGAGAACTGTCCGCAGACGCAGGTGGCGCTCGAAGACTGGGCCGGCGACAACAAGAGCGTGTGGTACAACTCGAAGCACTACCGCGCGAATCTGTTTCTGGCCGGGGACGCGTTGCGTTTCCGCGACGTCCACAAAATGTGCGACGGTTTCGAGGAACCTTTCCTGGACAAGGTCTGCACCGGCTGGCAGGCGCTCTACTTCACGCCGCCCGTCGTCGACGAATATCTTTTCAAGACGGAGGGACGCTTCAAACCAGTGGCGATTCCGGGCCGTTTCGCGGGATTGTCCGTGGAAACGCCAGACGCCGAGACGCTTGTCGTCACGGCGAAGGGGAAGGACGTCCCGGACGTGCGCGTCACGTTCACGCCCGGCAAGATTTCGGTGGCGGGGTGTCCCGAAGCCGCGTTGAGCGGCTTGCCGAACGGCGTGCACGTGCTCGAATTCGGCGGCTGCAAATACCGGGTCGGAGTCGCACGCGAGAACGACGCCGTGGTGGTGGATATGTCCCTGCCGGAGGAGCCGGGCCGACAAGAGCCGCTGGAAGCGAAAATCGCCGCCATTTGCAAGGTCACGGGCTGCGACACGTGGCATGGGCACAGGCGTGTCAAATTCGAGTTCCGGGGACGCCCGGCGTGGGTTGTCGAGCCGTCCGTGCGCCACGGCAAGGGCCGCCCGTGGACGTGGACGATGCAGTGGGCGGATGCGTACGTCGAGCGGACTGGCGTTCCCGCGATGCTTTCGCGCGGTTGGCACCACGTCACGATCGACCTCTTCGACACGCGAATGGACGACAATGGCGTCGAGATCGCCGCGGCGTTCCAGAAGTTCCTCGTGGAGACGCTGGGTTTCGACGCGAAGGCGTGTCTGGTCGGACCGAGCTGGGGAGGGTTCTTCTCGACGCGTTATGCGGGGTTGCATCCGGAGAACGTGGCGAAGATATACCTCGACGCGCCGCTTTTGACGTTCGACGGCTTCAGGACGCATGAAGGGAAGGAGACGCGCATGTCGCGCATCGGGTCTTGGGCGGCGCTCGAACCGAAGAACGGCAAATGGACGCCGATTCCGGCGATGCCGATCAATTTCGCCGAAACGATCGCGAAGGCGGAAATCCCCGTCCTGCTCGTCTACGGCGGACAGGATCAGACCGTCGATCCGCGCAGCAACTGCGAGGCGTTCGCCGCGCGTTTCGAAAAGGCCGGCGGCAAACTGAAAACCGTGTGCCGCTGGCTTTACGGACATCACCCTCACGGGCTGGAGCACGGCGACAACACCATCGTCTCGTTCCTGATCGGGGGCGACGCGAATGCCCGCGAGCCGTCGTCGCGATGATCCCCCTCGGGCGCCATTCAGACCGCGCGACGAGGCACTCGACGGCGCCGTTTCAAAATTGAAGCTCGACCTGATTTATGCTGGTCCCCGCGCGAATTTCGTGCCGAAAGTTCCCCGCTGTGCTATAATGGCGGCATGGAAAAATTCAAGACACTGGCCGACGTGCTTCCGGCGTGCGTGGACGGCCGTCCCGTGCTGGGCGCCATCCTGAACAACATGGTCGTGCCGCTGGCGACGCCGCTCGTGGGCGATCCGGCGGTGGAACCGCTCACGCGGGCGGACCGCGAGGGTTTCGGAATCTACCGGGCGACGCTCGCGTTCCTGCTCGCCAAGTGCGCGCGCGAACTCAAGCCGGACGAACCGTTCCGCGTGCGCTATTCGGCGGGTCCCGCGTTGTATTTTTCCTGGGGCGGGGACGTCGCCGCGCTGTCCCTGGCGCTGCAGACGACCGTGGCGGCCGATTTGCCCGTGGTGGCGGAGCCGTGGTCGTACAAGGATGCGATCGACTATTTTTCCGCGCGTGGCCGCACGGACGAATGCCATCTGCTGGCGCACCGCAATCCGCCGATGGTGGTGCTTTCGCGCTGTGGGGATTTCCGCGCGTTGCACCAGGTGGCGCTGGCGCCGCGCACGGGCGCGCTGGACGCGTTCAAGCTGCTGCCGGTGGAGGGCGGTTTTCTGCTCGACGTGCCGGATTCCGCGGCGCCGGACGTGCTGCCGGACGCGCGGTCGCTCGAGGACAAAGGATCCTACCTCCAGATTTTCCGGGACCAACTCGCGCGCGAGAAGCAGACGGGCGTTTCCACGCTGGGCGATTTGAACCAGGTGATTCTGGAGCGCCGCCTCGGCGAGTTCGTGCGCACGGTGGAGTCGTTGCAGCGCCGGTCGCTCGCGCGCATCGCGGACCGCATCGCGGCGCGCGAACCGCGCGTGCGGCTCGTGCTGCTGGCGGGACCGTCTTCCGCCGGCAAGACGACCACGGCGCACCATCTGTGCACGGAGCTGCGAGCCAACGGCCTGACGCCGTTGCTGCTTTCTACCGACGACTACTTCGTGGGCGACGCGCGCAACCCGGTGGACGAGAACGGCAATCCCGACTGGGAAACCGTGGAGGCCGTCGACCGGGAGCGTCTGGCGCGGGACTTGAACGCGCTGTTCGCCGGCGGGGCGGTGAAGTTGCGGAAGTTCGATTTCCACAAGCACGCGGGATTCGACGCCGCAGAAGAAAGCCGTTTGCCGCCCGGCGGCGTGATCGTGCTGGAGGGCATCCACGCGCTCAACCCGATTTTGACGGAAGGGGTCGCGGACGACGTGAAGTTCCGCGTGTTCCTGAACGCGCTCACGCAGCCGGCGATCGATTCGTGCAACCGGGTGTCGTCGTCGGACACGCGGCTGCTGCGGCGGCTGGTGCGCGATTTCCATTTCCGCGGGCTGTCGCCGGTGGAGACGTTCCGCCTGTGGCCGAAAGTGGTGGCCGGCGAGCGCAAGTGGATTTATCCGTTCCAGTTGCGCGCGGACGCCGTGTTCAATTCGGCGCTCGACTACGAGCTGGCCGTGCTGAAACCCTACGCGCTGGAACTGCTCAACCAGGTGAAGCCGTGGGACCGCGCCTACGTGGAAGCGCGCCGCCTGAGCGGGATGCTGCACAACGTTTCCATCGCGTCGCCTTCGGTGGTGCCGGGGGATTCCATTCTGCGCGAGACGATCGGAGGATCGCAAATCGAATATTGACGCAGCGGGCACCACAACTTTTTGATCCGCGCGCTCTCCTGTGGGGCATGCATTGTGGTAAA
>JAKSOX010000058.1 GCA_024405335.1 Kiritimatiellia bacterium | reverse complement strand
CGCCCGTTTTCAACCATCGACTCAAAGGAATTGACCATGCATCCTTATCGTACGCACACGTGCAACGAACTCCGCAAGGAAGACGCGGGCAAGACGGTTCGCCTCTCGGGCTGGATGTTCCGCCTCCGCGACCACGGCGGCATTCTGTTCGTCGACCTCCGCGACCATTACGGCATCACCCAGATCGTCGTCCACCCGTCCCGCGGCTTTTTCGGCCAGGTGGAAAAGGCGCACCTCGAAAGCGTCGTCACGGTCACGGGCGAAGTGAAACTCCGCGATCCGGAAACGATCAACCCCGACCTCCCCACCGGCGAAATCGAAATCGAGGCGAACGAGCTCGTGATGGAAAGCGCCAGCGAAGTGACGCCCCTGTACGTGCCGGACGAAAAGGCCGAAGAATCCGAAGACGTGCGCCTCAAATACCGCTTCCTCGACCTCCGCCGCGAAAAGCTCCACAAGAACATCGTGCTCCGTTCGCAGGTGATCAAGTTCCTGCGCGAACAGATGTGGGCCAAGGGCTTCAACGAATTCCAGACGCCGATCCTCACGGCCTCGTCGCCGGAAGGCGCGCGAGACTACCTCGTGCCGAGCCGCATCCACCGCGGCATGTTCTACGCCCTGCCCCAGGCGCCGCAGATGTTCAAGCAGCTGCTGATGGTGTCGGGCTTCGACAAGTATTTCCAGATCGCGCCCTGCTTCCGCGACGAAGCCGCGCGCGCCGACCGTTCGCCCGGCGAGTTCTACCAGCTCGACATCGAAATGAGCTACGTCACGCAGGACGAAATCTTCGCCGTCGTCGAAGACGTGGTCTCCGCGACGTTCAGGAAGTTCTCCTCCTGGAGCTGCAACGCCGCCCCGTGGCCGCGCATCAAATACCGCGACGCGATGATGACGTACGGCTCCGACAAGCCGGATCTCCGCAACCCGCTGAAGTGGTTCGACATGAGCGCCTTCTTCGCGAAGGCCAACTTCAAGGCGTTCGCCTCCTGCGTCGCCAACGGCGGTCTCGTCAAGGGACTCCTCGTGAAGGGCATCGTGGGCGTCGAGGCCCGCACGTGGTTCGACAAGCGCGAAGCGTTCGTGAAGGAGAACGGCGGCAAGGGCCTCGGATACATTTCCTGGACGAAGGAAGGCGAACTCAAGGGGCCGATCGCCAAGTTCCTTTCGCCCGAGCAGCTCGACGAAATGAAGGCGCTCGCCAAGATGGAACCCGGCGACTGCCTGTTCTTCATGGCGGCCGACGTGGACGAATGCCACCGTCTTTCGGGCCTCGTCCGCACGAACATCGCGGACAACCTCACGAACGACGTCCGCGAGCACGGTTGCTACAAGTTCTGCTGGATCGTCGACTTCCCGTTCTTCGAAAAGGACCCCGAAACGGGCAAGATCATCTTCTCGCACAACCCCTTCTCGATGCCGCAGGGCGGCCTCGAGGCGTTGAACACGAAGAACCCCCTCGAAATCGAGGCCTACCAGTACGACGTCGTCTGCAACGGCATCGAGCTCTCCTCGGGCGCGATCCGCAACCACCGCATCGACATCATGGAGAAGGCGTTCGAGATCGCGGGCTATCCGAAGGAAGTCGTGCAGCAGAAGTTCGGTTGCCTCTACAACGCGTTCCAGTTCGGCGCGCCGCCCCACGGCGGCATCGCCCCTGGCGTGGACCGCATGGTGATGCTGCTGGAGGACACTCCCAACATCCGCGAGGTGATCGCCTTCCCGATGAACCAAAAGGCCCAGGACCTCATGATGAACGCGCCGAACTACGTCACCGAACAGCAGCTGCGCGAATTGCACATCAAGGTGCGCGGCACGAACGAAACGCCTGCGCCGCAGGCGTGAGCGCCCGATGAAGTTCGCGTTCAAGTGGTTTCCGGCGATCGCGCTCGTCGCGTTGGGACTTGCCTGGCTTTCCGGGCAAGTCTGTTCTTTGCTCGGCTACGAAGTGCCGCCGCAGGATCTCGTGAAGATTTTCACGAATCCGGACGTGCACTGGACGGTGAAGGCCAAATGCGCGATCGGCGCCGTGATCGTGTGCCCCGTGGTCGAAGAACTGGTGTTCCGCGGCGGACTTTTCAAACTCGTCTGCCGCAGATGGCTGAAGTTCGGCTTCTGGCCGGCCGCGCTCGGCACGAGCGTCCTTTTCGCCGCCGCGCACTATTTCGCCGGCGGCGTCGCGACGCTCGTGGCCACCTTCCTGCCGCTCGCGTTCCTCGGCGCCGCGTTCGCGTGGACGTACGAAAAAACGGGCAAACTCCACGCCGCGATGACGGTGCATTTTCTTTTCAACCTGCTCAACATGGCGCTCTGTCTCTGCTTCCCCGAACTCGGCCAACCATGACCATCGCCTTCGTCACCTTCGGCTGCCGGCTCAACCGCGCGGAGACGTTGGATCTCCAGGCGAAATGCGCCGCCGCGGGACACGAGGTGGTGGCGGAACCCACGGCGGAAACGGACGCCGTCGTCGTGCGCGGTTGCAGCGTCACCGCCCGCGCCCAGCGCGACTGCGAAAAGAAAATCGCCCATTTGCGCGCCCGGTTCCCGAACGCCCGCGTCATAACCGCCGGTTGTTTGCCGAACGCGCAAAAAATCGACGACCTTTTGGGGACTGTCCCCAATCCGGGGACTGTCCCCGATTTCGAGTTTCATGCCGCCAACACGTCCCGCGCCTACCTGAAGGTACAGGACGGATGCAGCGGACGATGCGCGTTCTGCATCGTGCCGCAGTTCCGCGGGCCGCCGCGTTCGGAACCGTTCTCGACGGTTCTCGCCCGCGCCCGCGATTTCCTCGCGAACGGCTACCGGGAAATCGTGGTGACGGGCTGCAACCTCGCCCTCTACCGGTCCGAAGGACGCGGACTTCCCGACCTCGTTTCGGCGCTCGCCGAACTTCGGAATTCGGACGTTTCCCATCGCATCCGCCTCGGATCCGTCGAGCCCGGCATTTGCGACGCGGCTCTTCTGGATGCGATGGAAGCGCACCAAAACGTTTGCCGCCACGTCCACCTTTCGTTGCAATCCGCCGCCGACCGCGTTCTCGCGCGCATGAACCGCCCCTACAAAATCGGGCAAGTGGCGGCATTTTGTTCGGACGCCGTCCGGCGCCTGGGACCGCGGCTTGCGCTGGGCGCGGACGTCATCTGCGGCTTTCCCGGCGAAACGGAAGAAGATTTCAGCGCCACCCGTTCCTTCCTCGGCGGCATTCGGTTCCCGGCTTCAAACGACGGCTCCCGAACGGCCGACTTCTCCTTTTCCCATCTTCATGCGTTTCCGTATTCGGAACGCCCCGGAACGCCGGCGGCGGAAATGGCGGACTCGATTCCCCGCGCCGTTCGGCTGGAGCGCGTGCGCATTCTGGAAAAGGACGCCGCCGAACGCGCGGAAGCGTTCCGCGCCCGGCTCGGCGGCCAGGAAGTCGAAATCTGCGTTGAAAGGGACGGCGCGGGCTATTCCGGCGAATACGTGCGCTTCCCCGCGCCGCCAGGCGCGGAACGCCGTTCGCTCGTGCGCTTCAAGGCGTAGGCGCTGCCTACCTCCTGGCCGACCCGAACGGGAACGCCGTCGTCTCGATCAAATCCTCGACCTTGCCGTCGGGATGGACGGCGAAAGCGTCGAAGAGCTTGCCTTCGGCGGTGCTCACGTCATGCGAACGGAACTCGAGCTTTTCGGGGCTCACTTGGATCGTCATCGCTTCGCAGAGGTTGCACAGCACGCTCACGTAGGGGAAACGGTCGGGAATCTGAGACGCCTTCAGATAACGGCTTGGATACTTCTTGGGATCGCGGTTGAGATGCTTGGCGACGCGCGTTTCCTTCGTGTTGGGATTGACGCGCGCGTATTCGTGCTCGTGCCCCGCGAGCACCGCGTGGACGCGGCCTTCCTTGGATTCGTCCGCGAGGATTTCCCCGAAGAACTTGTAGGGATCCTTCATGCCCTCGCCGGGGAACATCGGCACGTGGAACATCACGACGCGGAAAACGGACGCCTGCCAGTCCTTCGACCGTTTGAGGTTCTTCAACCATTCGGCCTGTTCGGCCAAGTACTTGAGGTACTGTTCCTGCTGCAGCTTCTCGCTGCGCGGCCAAAGCGTGTCGATAGCCACGAAGAAGCACGGTCCCTGGCGGAACGCATAGTACGTTTTGCCGTCCGGCTGCGGGAAGTATTCGCCGTATTTTCCGGCGTCGCGGCCGGCGATGTCATGGTTGCCGCGCATGAAAATCGTGGGCTTGAACTGGCCCCATTTGCGCGTCACGTCGTCCAAAAATCCAAACGTGGTGAAATAGCGGATGTCGTTGTACATGCCGTCTTCCACGTTGTCGCCCAAGAAGAAGAAGAAATCCGCATCGGCGGCGCCGGAACGGTCGATCAGCGGATCGATGCACAGCCGGCCGCCGCCGTGGAAATCGCTGGTGAGGAACACTTTGTAGTTCTGGCGCTTCTGGTCGAGTGTCTTGAACGAACGGATTTCCCGGCTGCGGGCGAGGATCATGTGGTACGCCGTGTCGTTGGCGCTCATGTTCGAGAGCAACTGGTATTCGTATTCCGTCGCCGGCTTGAGGCCGGACAGGTGGTGGCAATGGACGTCCTTGGAATAGTCGATCAACCCGCAGGCGACCGGCCACCGCTCAACCCAGTTCGTCGCGCCCTTCTCGCGGTACGCGATGCCGCCCGCGCAGTTGACGCGCGTGATCCACGTCACCGTCATGCCGGTCTCGGAAGGCAACGTGAGCCACGGACCGTGAACCGGCACCGTGAAGTCCATCTGGTTGCGGACGTTCGAATCCGCGTCCTTGTCCTGCACCTCGACGGCTTTCCACTGCCAATCGACGTATTTGTCGTTCGCCGCCATCGCGCCGCACGCCATCGCGCCAGCCGCGCAAAACACCGTCCACTTGCCCATGTTCATGTCTTTCTCCTTTTTTTGCCGTTTGCAAAAGTTTCAGCCGCCACGAAAAGCGCAGGCCCGGTCACGCGATCAGGCGGATTTTCCGCCAAGGTCCCCACAACCACCGCCACACCGTGCCCGCGAACATCAGCACCACGTACGCGACCATGGTTCCCCACAAGGCCGGCATCGTGGGGCGCCACGCATACACCGCAAACACCAACGGAAGCCACGCGCCGAACGCGCACACGAGCATCCAAACCATCACGAAATGCGTGTCGCCCGCGCCTTTGAGCGTTCCTGAAAGCACCACGTCCACCGTGTCGAAACACTGCCAGGCCACCATCAGCGCGAACAGCGAAAAACCGAGTTCGTGGAACGCCGCCGCATCCGACGCATCGGACAAAAACAAATCGAGTATCGGCCGGTTGAACGCAAGCACGAACGCGCTCGCGACGACGACGTACAAAAGCGACAACGCCACAATGCGGTTGCCCGCTCGGCCCGCCTCGCGGGGATCGTCCGCCCCCATGTTCTGCCCCACCAAAATGCCGCCAGCCACGGCAAATCCTTCAATGGGCGCAATCAGCAGGTAATTCACCGTGAACGCCGCGTTCGACACGGCGAACGCCAAGTCGCCGACCTTTCCCGTGATCAGAACGAAAATGGCGAACGAGAGCAGATTCAACGCCGCGTAGACGCCGGCGGGAACTCCGTAGCGGATCATCTTGAAGAAAAGCGAACGGGCGTCCTCATCCGAAGCGGAGCGCCAGGCGCGCGCGTCCCGGCGCGCTTCCGCGCGACACGAACGCGCCGCCAACAAGCACAGCACGGCCATCTGGAACAACTGCGCCAACACGGTCGCCCAGGCCGCGCCGGCGATGCCGCAGGCGGGCACGGGTCCACATCCGAAAATCAAAACCCAATCGAGCAGGACGTTGAGCGCGTTTCCCGCCAAATTCACCGCAAAAACCAGCCGCGTCTGTCCGCGGCCCGTGAAGTAGCCGCTGGCCGCCATTTGTCCGCACAACGCGAATCCGCCCGCCATGACGACGTCGTAATACGACTTTTCGCGAACGACGATCTCCGGCGCGTGCCCCGCCAAGTTGAACACCCATCCGCCCACCGGAATCAGGCACCAAAGGCAAACCGCGCTGGCCAGCGTCAACCACAACCCGCCGAAAAAACTCCTGCGCTCGCCAACCGAATCGCCCGCGCCGTGGAACTGCGCCACGAAAGTCCCCGAATACGCCACGGCGGACTGGAAAAAACAGACGAAGACGCTCGCGACGATGGCCGCCGGCAGAACCGCCTCGAGCGAAGCCGTCGATTCCTTCGCCAAAAACACGCGGTCCACGAACTGCATGACGGCGTTGTTCGCCATCCCCAGCGCGAGCGGCCACGCGAGCCGGAATGCTTCGAGATATTTCTTCACGTCCGGTCAAAAAAAGAAGCCGCCCTGTTGCGGGCGGCTTCCCTTTCAATCTCGCAAGCGGAACGCTTACTTGACTTCGACCTCGGCGCCGGCCTTCTTGAGCTGCTCCGCGATCTTCTCGGCCTCTTCCTTGGCGATGCCTTCCTTGACCTTCTTGGGAGCGCCGTCGACCATGTCCTTGGCGTCCTTGAGGCCAAGACCGGTGATCGCGCGGATCTCCTTGATGACCGCGATCTTGTTCGCGCCCGCGGCCTTGAGGACCACGTCGAATTCGGTCTTCTCTTCGGCGGCGGCGGCACCGGCGGCAGGACCGGCGACGGCGACGGCGGCGGCGGCGGAAACGCCCCACGCCTCTTCGAGCGCCTTCACGAGTTCGTTGATTTCGAGAACCGTCTTGCCGGACAGCTCCTTGATGATTTCTTCGTTCGTCATTTTCTTTCTTCCTTTTTAGTTAAACCCGCGCCGTGTTTCATGCGTGGGAAATGTTTTCGTTCGATCAAGCGGCGGGAGCGGCCTCGCCGCCTTCTTTCTTGGCCTTCTCGGAGAGAACGCGCGCAAGGCGCGTCGCCGGCTCCTTGAGGAGCATGAGCAGCGTCGCGCGGAGCTCGTTCTTGCCGGGAACCTTCGAGAGCGCTTCCACCATCGCGGCGTCCACGATCTTGTTGTCGTAGTCGGCGCCCTTCACGGAGGCCTTGCCGCCGGAGTTCTTCACGAACTCGACGATCGCCTTGGCGACCGCCGTGGGTTCGCCCTTGCCAGTCACCACGCAAGTGGGGCCCTTGAACATCGCGTTGACTTCTTCGGACCAGCCCTTTTCCTTGGCGACGTGGCCGAGGAAGGAGTTCTTCACGACGAGCACGCGGGAGTCGAGCGGCTTGAGCGCCGCGCGAAGCGCCGCCATCTGGGCGACGGTGACGCCGCCGTGGTTGACGATGAAGCAGTAGTCCGAGTCCTTGACGCGGGCCACGACTTCGTTCATGATCGAGACTTTTTCGATTCTCATGGTTCTCAGCTCCTTTACTCGGCGTCGGCCGCGAGCACGCAAGGCACGCCCACGCCCATGGTGGAGGAGATCGTGAGGGACTTGATGAACTGGCCCTTCACGACGGCGGGTTTCGCGGCCTGGATGGCGGCGACCACCGCGTTCACGTTGGCGACGAGCTTGTCCGCGTCAAACGAAAGCTTGCCCGCGATGACGCACACGTTGCCGGTCTTGTCCATGCGGAAGTCGACCTTGCCGGCCTTGGATTCCTTGACGGCCGTGGCGGGATCGTCCGTGACCGTGCCCGTCTTGGGGTTGGGCATGAGACCGCGGGGACCGAGCACGCGAGCGCACTTGCGGACGCTCTTCATGGCTTCCGTCGTGGCGATCGCCACGTCGAAATCGCACCAGCCCTCTTTCGTGATCTTCTCGACGAGATCGTCAAGACCCACGAAATCGGCGCCGGCTTCGCGGGCCTGGTCGGCATGTTCGCCGCCGGCGAACACGACGACTTTCACCTTCTTGCCGGAACCGGCCGGAAGTTTCACCGTGCCGCGAACGGGCGTGTCGCCCTTCGTCAGCTCGGAACCGAGACGCATGGACACGTCAAGCGTTTCGTCGAACTTGGCCGCGGGATGGGCCTTCACGAACTTGACGGCTTCTTCCACGGAGACGGCCTTCTTCGGAGCCGCCTTCGCGATGTTCTGATATTTCTTACCGCGTTTCATGGATCAATCCTTTCAATCGACGACTTCGATGCCCATGTTGCGCGCGGTGCCGGCGATGATGCGCATCGCGGCTTCCACGTCCGTGGTGTTCAAATCGTTCTTTTTGATCTCGACGATCTTCTGGAGCTGGGCCTTCGTGACCTTGCCGACCTTGTTTTTGTTCGGCACGCCCGATCCCTTCGCGAGACCGGCTTCCTTCTTGAGCAACACGCTCGCCGGCGGCGACTTGAACTGCAGCGAGAAACTGCGGTCCGTGTAGACCGTGATGATCACGGGAATCACGAGTCCGGCGTCCTTCGCCGTCTTCGCGTTGAACTCCTTGCAGAACTGCATGATGTTCACACCAGCAGAACCGAGCGCCGGACCGACCGGCGGCGCGGGATTCGCGGCACCGGCCGGAATCTGGAGCTTGACCACGCCTTTGACTTTCTTGGCCATGTTCTTCTCTTCTCTTTTCCGCGAATCCTCCCGGCGTCCCTACCGGTGCGAACGGACCGCAAGACTTGACGCTTCAGATGGCGGGATTGGATTCGATGACCTCTTCAACGGTCATCTTCTCGACCTGCCAGCATTCCACGTCGACCGGGGTTTTGCGGCTGAAGATCTGAACTTCGACCGTGAGCTTGCCCCTGTCGGGATCGACGACTATGACGGTGCCCACCTGCCCGAGGAAGGGTCCGTCGTTGACTTTCACCGTGTCTCCCACGTTGAAATTGACTTTCGGACGCGGCGGCGGCTCGGCCTTTCCGCCCTTGCCCGAACTCAAAATTGCGTCCATCTCGGACTTCTTCAGCGGAACCGGACGTTCGCCGCCGACGAATCCGATCACGCCGGGCGTTTCGCGGAGAAACTGCCACGTGCGCTCGTAGATGGCTTTCTTTCCCGTGTTGGGGTCGATTCCGCGAGCTTCATCGTAAAGCGCGAGTTCGCAAAGAAGATACCCCGGGAAAAACTTCTTGGTGAAGGAGCGGGATTTGCCGTTCTTCTTCTCGGTCACCTTCTCCTGGGGAATGATGCACTGGCCCACGAACTCTTCCATCGCCTCGAGTTTCGTCCGGGCGATGATGGACTTCTGGGCCTTGTTTTCCTGACCCGTCAACGTGTGGAGGACAAACCAATCCTTTTTCATCGCAGCTCCCTATCTCACGCGCCTGCGTGGACAATCTGCAGAAAAAGCTGAATGACCTTGTCGCACGCCAGCGTGGTAACCGCAAGAATGAAGATGAAAGCAATCACCACCAGCGTGGAATCGTAAAGCTCGTGCTTTCCCGGCCACGTGACACGCTTGGCTTCGCCCTTGACCTCGGCGAGGTATCCTTTGGCGCGATTGAAGAAATCTTTCATTTCATCCCCTAAAATTTGGCAGGGTAGGAGGGAATCGAACCCCCATAGGCGGTTTTGGAGACCGCTGCACTGCCATTGTGCTACTACCCTAAAAATAGCTGGGTCTTACTTGACCTCTTTGTGGACCGTGCGCTTCTTGTCGAAGGGGCAGTACTTCACCTTCTCGAGACGCTCCGTCATCGTTTTCTTGTTGCGCGTCGTCACGTAGTTGCGACGCTTGCATTCCGTGCACGCCAAAATGGCCAGATCACGCGGCATTTTCTTCTTCCCTTCCGTCTTCGGGATTCAGAGCTTCCTCCTTTCCCCGGCCGACCCTCGAGGGGCCGGGTACGGGAGGAAGCATCCCACAGAAGACGATCCTGTTACTTGATCACCTTCGAAACCGTGCCGGCGCCGACCGTGCGGCCGCCTTCGCGGATGGCGAAGCGC
>JAKSOX010000057.1 GCA_024405335.1 Kiritimatiellia bacterium | reverse complement strand
TGGCGCCCCTGAGAGGACTCGAACCTCCTACCCACTGCTTAGAAGGCAGTTGCTCTGTCCAGATGAGCTACAGGGGCTGATTGGCGTGGAAGTATACCACAACGGAAGGAACTTGAGAAGGGAAAGCGCACATGAACATGACGATTTTCGACAAGGCCGCGGATTTTCTGCCGGACGTCTGCTTCGAGCGTCCGCCGGATTTGGCGATCGTGCTCGGCAGCGGCTGGGGCGAGGCGCTGCGCAAGGAGCGCGTGCTGTCGGCGATTTCCTATGCGGACGTGCCGGGACTCGGCGCGGCGACGGTGACTGGGCATCCCGGCGAATTCCTGCTGTACGAACACGCCGGCAAGCGCATCGTCGCCTTCTGCGGGCGCCGCCACTGGTACGAGGGCGCCGGGTGGGAGCCGGTGGTGATGCCGATCGAACTCGCGCGTCGCATGGGCGTGGAGACCGTGCTTTTGACGAACGCCTCTGGCGGAATCAACCCCGCGTTGCGCGCGGGCGACTTCGTGATCATCAAGGACCACGTGAACACGGTGGGCATCAACCCGCTCATCGGTCCGCAGATCGAGGGCTGGGGCGTCCGCTTCCCGGACATGTCCGAAATCTACGTGAAGCATCTGCGCGACGTGCTCCACGCGGCGGCGAACCGCCTGGGCCTGCGCGTGATGGAGGGCGTGTACGCGTTCACTTCCGGGCCCGTGTACGAGACGCCCGCGGAAGTCCACGCCTACGGCCACTGGGGCGCGGACGTGGTGGGCATGAGCACCGTGCCCGAAGCCGTGCTGGCGAAGGCCTGCGGCATGAAGGTGGCGGGGTTGTCGCTCGTGTCCAACTGCGCGGCCGGCATCTCCCCGAAGCCGCTCACGCACGACGAAGTCATGGCGGCCGGCCAGGCCGCGAAACCGCTCATGGCCGAACTGATCGACCAATTCGTCCGCGCGTCATGAAAATCCTCGAATTCCCCGGCTTCTGGGACGTCCACGTCCATTTCCGCGATCCCGGCCAGCCGGCGGCGGAAACGCGCGCCAGCGGCGCGGCGGCTGCCGCGGCGGGCGGTTTCACGCGCGTCACCACGATGCCGAACACGACGCCCGCGGGCGATTCCGTCCGGTGGATCCGCGAGCAGATCGAAGACGCGTCGCTGCCCGTGTCCATCGCGCCGGCGGCGTGCATTTCGAAAGGACGCCTGGGACGCGAGGTGGCCGATCTCGAGGCGCTTGCCGCGGCGGGCGCCGTCGCTTTCACGGACGACGGCGCGTTCGTTTCTTCCGCGCGCGTGATGGAAGAGGCCATGCGGCGCGCGGCCAAACTGAAGATCCCCGTGATGCAGCACGCGGTGGTGCCGGAAATCCTCGGGCGGGGCGTGGTGCGCGACTGCCGCGTGGCGCGCGCGTGCGGCCTGCCCGCGATGCCGCCCGAGGCCGAGACGGAGGCCGTGAAGCGCGACGTCGCGCTGGTGCGCGAAACGGGGTGCGCGCTGCACGTGCAGCACGTTTCCTGCGCGGGCACGGTGGAAATCGTCCGCGCCGCCCAGCGCGAAGGGCTGCCCGTGACGGCCGAAGCGACGCCGCACCACCTGCTGTTTTCCTGCGAGGACGTTCCCGCGGACGACGCGAACTGGAAGATGGCGCCGCCTCTGGGCAATCCGGACGACGTGGCGGCGCTCCGCGAAGCGGTGAAGGACGGCACTTTCGCGCTTTTCGCCACGGACCACGCGCCGCACGCGGCGGCGGCGAAGGCGGGCGGATTCCTCGGCTCCGCCAACGGCATCGTCGGCCTGGAAACGGCCGTGCCGGTCACTTGGCACGTGATGGTGGAACAGGAGGGCATGGACCCGGCCGAATGGGCGAAGCGCTGGACGGAAGGGCCTTCCCGTCTGCTGGGGTTGCCGTGTCTCGGCAGGACCCGGATCGACGTGGAGGCGTGCCGCAAAGTCGACCCGGAACGGTTTCTTTCCAAGTCTCGCAACATGCCATACGCCGGACTCGCGTTCTCCGCCTGGCCCTGCGCCGCGAATGAGTCGGGACGTGATGGATTCTGACGACGGTTTCGCTTGTCTGTCTGACGGCGTCGAGCGCCGCGAAGGGGGGGGAAGAGTGAAGCGGGCTGAAAAACATGCGCCGCGCACCGCCCGGAACGTGGTATAATCGGCGGCATGTTCACGAGATGGATATTGTTGGCGGCCGCGTTTTCCTGCGTTCGGATCGCCTTGTCGCAGGACGCGGCCGAAGCGGCCGCGCCCGAGACGGACGGCGAAGCGTGGAACCGCGGCGTCGAGGCCTACCGCGCTGGCGACGTCACGAACGCGCTGGAGATTCTGCGTCCGCTCGTCCTTTCCAGGACGCACGGTCCGCGCGCGGCCGAGGTCGCGGGCGCGATCGCCTACGGACAGGGCGATCTCGAAAACGCCGCGCGCGACATGCAAATCGCCCTCCGCGCGAATCCGGACGACGCGCGGGCCAACCGCAATTTCACGCGCGCCGCCGACAAGCTGCCCGAGCTGCGCGAACAGAAGCATCTCGAAGAGGTGATGCAGTCGCTGGGCAAGCAGAGCCCCGACGCGCTGCTGGGCGACGCGGCGAAGAACTGCCGCGCGATCATGAAGGAGTTTCCCGAAGCGCTCACGAACGACGCCGTCCGCGCGGTCGCCATGTGCGAGGCGCTTGCGGCGCGCGCGGAGAAAATGGCCGACACGTGGATTCCCGTCAAAACGGCGATCGCGCAGTCCGTCACCAACGAACAGCAGGCGATGACGATCACCGCGCAGGTCGAAGAGGGCCGAGCCGCCACGCTCAAGGCGGCCGAGGCGCTGGCCGACTTGAACTACGACGGCGCGGCCGACCTCGCGAAGAGCGAGGAGGTGTTCACGCGCTTCTGGAAGTTGACGGCGATGCCGCCCGCCGCCTGCGCCGAGGACGTTTCGTGCCAGACCAACGCCTACGCGAACGCCGAGAAGGTCAACGGCCGCGACTGGCAGCGGGAGGCGCTCGATTTCACGCGCCAGTTCCGGCGCGCGTTTCCCGCATGGGCGCAGCAGTACGAGCAGCAGGCGCAGGCGGACACGAACAAACCGCCGTTCACCGCCGAAGCGCAGGCCGAGGTGAGCGCGCTTTCCACCGAAGTGGAAAAACTGCAGATCGAGTTGGCCGAGGACGCGTCCGGCGACGCCGCCGCGCGCGGCGCGAAACAGCTGGACGTGCTCAAAAAACTGCACCGCATCCAGGAACTGCTGCCGAACGACGGCAAGGGCGGCGGCCAGAACCAGCAAAAGGACAAACAGCAGAACCAGCCGCAGAACCAGCCGCAAAACCAGCAGGATCAGCAAAACCAGCAGGAACAGAAGGACGGCGCCGAAGAAGAGCAGCAGCCGAAGGAAGACCAAGACGTCGAGGACGTGCTGCGCAAAGCGCAGGAGCGTTCCGACGAACACGAAAACGAAAAGAAGGCGCGCATGCGCAACGTGCCGCTGCCGCCGAACGAGAGGGACTGGTGAAAAAGGCCTTCGCCTACGCGCTGGCGGCGTTTGCCGTGGCGGGATGCTTCGGCGTCAACTGGTGGTTGACCGCCAGGCGACACGCGCGGTTGGTCGGGCAGCGCCGGGCCGCGTTCGCCGCATGCGGAATTTTCACGGACGGCAGCAGCGCCTACGCCACGTTGCCGCCCACCGTGCCCGTGCGCGAGGCGGTGAAGGAAATCGGGGCGGATCTGTTCGCCAACTCGCATTTCGGCAAATCGAAGCGTTCGTGTGCCGCGTGCCATCCCCGGGACATGGGCGGCACGGACGGACTGCGCCACGGCGCGCACGTCACGATGCCGGTGGAAAATCTGGCGTTCCAGCGCGTGTTCGGTCCGGCCGGCGCCGAGACGAACCTGTGCGCCGTCGTCGGGCGCATGGTCTTCGGGGAAGACTATCTCGCGTTTCCGCGCGACTGGGATTTTCGCGGCCGCGTCGGCGGCGGATTGCGTCTTCGGGGGCGCATGGACGAGGCGTTCGGTCCCGACTGGAACACCAACGAAGTGCTGACCGCAATCGGCGAGTACGCCTGGTCGCTCATCACGCCGCCCACGCGTTTCGACCATTTCAAGTTCGGCGCCGGCCATCCGGAGGCGTTGGATCCCGCGGCCAAGCGCGGTTTCGACGCGTTCAAGGACGCCAACTGCATCCGTTGCCATTCGGGCCCCGCGTTGGGCGGCGAACGCGCGGAGAAAGGCGTCAAGGTTCCCGCCTTGCGCGGCCTTTCCTGGCGTCCGCTCGCCAAGCGGGGCGCCGACGCCTTGCGCGACAAGGCGTCGGCCATGCCCGGCGCACCGCGGTCGGAGACGAAGCGCGCCGACTTGACCGCCTTCCTTCGCTGTCTTTGACGTCTGCAACGCGGTACAACGGCTTATGAGATTCGAAAAGAAACAAGGAATCCTTCAAGGCGCATTCGCCGCGCTGGCGCTTTTTTCGAACGCGGCGGCGTTCGGGGGCGTAGCGAAGACGAACGACGCATTCGTCGTGACGTGGAACGCGAAGAACGGCGGGCTCGCGTCGCTGGTGCTCAGGGACGACGCGGACCGCATGAACTGGATCGAGGGCTTCGAGACCTGGGGAGAAATCCGCACGAACGCGCGCGAAATCCGCGCCGGCGGCTGGACGGGCGCCGCGTTTCTGGATTCCGAAAAACTGGCGTTCAGGGGCTTGCGCGAGGATGGCGGCCGGGTCGTTTCCGAATACGGCAACGGCGTGCTGTCCGCGACGGTCGTCCGCGAGATGCTGCCGGACGCGATCCGGGAGACGTACGCGATCCGGAACGCCACGAAGACGCCCGTCTACCTGAACCGCGGCGACCTGGGCATTCTCACCACGTTCAACGACGACTATCCCGGCGCGGACGAATGCATTCGCCGCCGGTGCAGCGCGCACGTGTGGTGCGGCGGCGAAAACTCCTGGGTGAAGGCCGTGAAAATGGGCGTTTTCCCCACGGAACTCGCGCTGGTGCTGAACGAGGGCTCGCTCGACTGGTATTCCGTCCGCCGGCTGGCGAAGGACGGATCCAACGACCGCGGCGACGTGCTGCTCCACCCCGATCCCGCGGTGATCGCGCCGGGCGGCGTTTTGACGGTGTCGTGGACGCTCGCGGCGTATCCGCGCGGCGGCTTCAAGGAGGCGCTCCTGCGCCACGGCGGGGCGATGCTCGAATTCGAAAACGAGACGATTTTCCCGAACGAGAAATTCGAAATCGCGATCACGGAACCGGGCGGCAGGGTGCGGAAGGAAACGCGCGCGCCCGAGAAGGGCGTCGGGGAGTACGCGTTCGAATTCGTCCTCTCGAACGGCAAAAAGGCGCGGGCCAACGGCTACTGTTCGCCGCCGTTCGACGATCTCGTTCGCGCCCGGGTGAAGTTCGTGGTCGAGAAGCAGCAGTGCCTGGACGAGGCGAGTCCGCTGTACGGCGCGTTCGTGCCCTACGACAACGAAGACGAGCGGCCCTACTTTTCCGCCGAATGGCGCGACATGAACGCCTGCCGCGAGCGGACGGCCATGCCGCTCATGATCGCGAGGTATCTGCAGCGGCACGGCGAGGACGCGGCGGCGCGGCGCGCGCTCGACCTGTGGGAACGGTTCGCGTGCCGGGAGTTCTTCGACGTCGACACCTGCGCCATCTACGACGGCGTCGGCAAGGACCCGCGTTTCAAGCGGCTCTACAACGGACCGCAGCTGATCGCCGTGTGGAAGGAAATGTACCAGCTGAAGAAGGATCCCAAATACCTCGACTACGTGGAGAAGTCGATCGTCAACTTCTACCGGGGCGGCGGCACGAACTTCTACCCCAACGGCTGCAACTTCTCCGAGCCGGTGGCGATGCTCAAGCGCGCCGGCCGGGACGCGTCGCGCATCGAACCCTACCTCCGCCAGCACGTCGACAACCTCGTGCGCAACGGGACGCGGCCGCCGGCGCACGAGGTGCGCTACGAGCAGACGATCGTCGCGCCGGGCGTGACGATCCTGTCGGCGTATTGCGCGCTGGTCGAGAAGGACGCGCGGGCGATGGCGCTGCTGCCGGATTTGGTCGACGTGCTCTGGCGCTTCAACGGCAACCAGCCGGACCACCGGCTGAACGAGATCGCGATCCGGCATTGGGACGGCTACTGGTTCGGCAAGCGCCACGCCTACGGCGACACTCTGCACCAGCACAGCGCGCTTTCGGCGCGCGCGTTCATGCAATACGCGAAGGCGGGCGGCGACGCGGTTTGGCGCAAGCGCGCGGAACACGCGTACCGCAACGTGCTCGGCATGTTCACTCCGGACGGCCGCGGCACGGCGGCGTACATGCTGCCGCTCACGGTCACGATGGTCAACGCCGACGGCTCGGCGATGGGGCGGACGCGGAAGGTGTTCGGCCCCGATCCCCTGGCGAACGACCAGGACGCCGCGCTGTACAACGGCATGGCGTCCGGCCTGTTCGGCGCGTACGGCGAGAATTTGTTCTACTGAAGGAAGGAATGGCTGCGATGAAGATTTGGAGAGCGTTGGCGTGTTTGGCGTTGTCGGCGGGAACGGCTTTGTCCGTGTCGCCCGCCGGGGCGGCGGAAGGACGATGGGTGCGGGACGGCCGCTTGACGGCGCGGCGCTTCCATCCGGGAACCGAGTTTTCCTATCAGGCCTGGGCGCCGGACGGAATCAAAACGAACGCCGCGGTTTACTTGCTGCTTGAACTGCCGGTCGGGAGCACGCAGGCGAAGCTTTCCGAACTCATGGTTTCGGGCGACGTCCCCCCGGGGATGATCGTGTGGAACGTTCCCGGAAACCTGCCGATGCGGGTGAAAGGGGCTTCGGCGCGTTGGATGCGCGCGAGCGAATACGACCAGCCGGGCACGGAATATCCGAATTTTCTGGTCGAGGAACTGGTGCCGGCCGCCGCCGCGGCGCTCGGCGTCGAAACAAGCCCGTCGCCGGAGATGCACTTCATCACCGGCGGATCGTCCGGCGGCATCTGCGCGTGGAACGCCGCATGGTTCCGCAACGATTTCTTCCGCCGCGTGTATTTGGCCAGTCCGACGTTCAGCGCCATGCGCGGCGGCGAGGAGATGATGACGATTCTCCGCAAGTGCGAAACGCGGCCGATCCGCGCTTTCGTGACGGCGGGGACCGTCGAGCCGGACAGTTTCTTCGGGGATTCGCTGTACGTCGCGCTCAACGCGGTCGGCGCGTTGGCATACGCCGGCTACGACCATCGGTTCAATTTGTACGACCACGAGGGCCACGGCACCCATTTTTCCGACATGAAGTTCTGGGGGGAGATGATGCCTTGGATGTTTCGCGGTTGGCGCACCAACGAGGCCGTGGCGGTCGGCAATCCCCTGCGGGTCGAGAAACTGCTGGCGCCCGGTTCCGTTTGGACGGAGTGCGATCGGAAAATGCCGCCGCCCCGCCGGGAGGTGAAGTCCGTCGACGGAGGCCGGATGTATTCGGTATCTCCCGATTCGCGATTCGTTTCGGCCGACACGCTGGACGAAAACGGCGGACGCTGCGGGCGCTTCGTCCTCTCCACGCTCCATGTCGCCTGGAACGCGCGGGCGGTTGGCGGCCGGGCGATCGCCTTGCTGCGGGACGACCGCGTGTTGGCGGCGACGGACCTCGGAATCCAGGGTGTCGTTTCGTTCGGGTTGACGGACGTGGTGTTGCCGTTGCCCGGCGATCTGCCGGCGGACAACGTCGCCGTTGCCGGAACGACGTTGTACGCTTCGTCCGGAGAACGGGTGTTCAAGCGGGAATTGGCGATTGGCGCGGCAGACCCGACGCTCCAAGTCGCCCCTTCGACGCCGGGATACAGCGACGGTTTCAACTACAGCCGCGAGCATTTGCATACTGGCGGACGCCCCACGATCCAATGAAAACAAGGAAGGAAAATCCAATGAACGCAAACAAGATGATGATGATCGTCGTCGCGGCGGTCGCCGTTGTCGTTGCCGGTTGTGAAACGGCGCCTCGCCTGGCGACGGGCAAATACGAAGGCGCCGCCGCGAAAGTGGCGCCCAAGCACGTGTTGCTGGTCGGCTGGGACGGATTCGCCGGCAACACTTTGGAAGCCGCGAAATTGCCGACGTTGCGCAAACTCATGGCCGAAGGCGCGTGGACGCTTCATTCGCGCTCGATTCTCCCCTCGGCGAGTTCCTGCTGCTGGCACAGCATCTTCACCTGTTCGGCGTCCGAGCAGCACGGTTACATCGCCTGGAATTCGAAGGAGCCGGCGTTTCCCGCTTCGGCGACGGGTCCGAACGGAAAATATCCCGACGTCATGTACCTGTTGCGGCAGCGGAAGCCGGACGCCGAAATCGGCTTCGTCTACGACTGGGACGGCATGGGTTTCACCGCCGACACCAACGCCTGCAGCTACGTCCGCTTTTTGCCGCACGAGGAAGTCACCGCCGCCGCGATCGCGTACGTCAAGGAAAAGAAGCCGGCGTTTTTCACCGTCTACTACGACAGCCCCGACGACAAAGGCCACCAGAACGGCTGGGGTTCGCCTGAATACTTGGACCGTCTCGCGGAACTCGACGCCGACTTGGCGAAGCTGCTCGACGCCGTCAAGGAGGCGGGCATGCTCGAGGACACGGTCGTAATGGTCACGTCGGACCACGGCGGGAAGGGCAAGGGCCACGGCGGACCGACGCTTTCGGAAATGGAGCGGCCGGTCGTCCTTTGGGGCAAGGGCGTGAAGCGCGGACACGAACTCGCCTTCCCCGGCACGAACTACGACACCGGCGCCACGCTGGCCGCGCTGCTCGGCATCGACCCGCCCGCATGTTGGATCGGGCGTCCCTTTGACGAGGCCTTCGCGCGTTGAAGGCGGGTTCGGCGGTGAAAACGGGATTGATTCTCGAAGGCGGGGCGTTGCGCGCGCTTTTCACCGCGGGCGTGCTGGACGTGTTCATGGATGCGGGGCTTGCGTTCGATGGCGCGATTGGCGTTTCGGCGGGCGCGTGCTTCGGCTGCAACTACAAAAGTCGCCAGCCCGGGCGCGTCATCCGCTACAATCTTCGCTTCGCGCGTGATTCGCGCTACTGCAGTTGGACGTCTCTCCTGAAGTCTGGCGATTTGTTCAACGCCGATTTCTGCTACCGCGAGTTGCCGCTTGAACTCGATCCGTTTGACTGCGCGGCCTATGACGCGAACGCGATGGAATTCCATCTTTCGGCGACGGACTGTGAAACGGGGAAGCCGATTTACAGGCGTCTCGACCGCGCGGACGAGACGGCATTCCGCTGGATGCGCGCGTCGGCTTCGATGCCGCTTGTCTCGCGACCTGTTGAAATCGGCGGACGCTTCTATCTCGACGGAGGTCTTTCCGATGGCATTCCGCTCGCCTATTTCGAGTCGCTCGGCTACGGCCGCAACGTCGTTGTCACGACCCGTCCGCACGGTTATCGAAAATTTCCGTCGTGGAAACTTGCGCTCCTGAAACCGTTCTTCCGGCGTTTCCCGGCCGTTTACCACGCGCTGAGGACGCGCCACGAATGGTACAATGCGGCGCTTCGTCATGTTGACGGGCAGGTCGCCGCCGGCCGGGCCTTCCTGATTTGCCCCGAGACTGCGCTTCCGATTTCGCGCGTTTGCCATGATCCGGAAACAATGCGGAAGGTCTACGACGTCGGCCGTTCAACCGCCGGGCGCCTCCTTCCGCAAGTGGAGGATTTCCTTGGGCAAAGCAAGCGGGACAAGGTGTGATCGAATGCGTCCGATGGAAATCTTGGGACGGGAACGGCAAAGCCGATGAAAATACTTTTTGTTTGCCACGGGAACATCTGCCGCAGTCCGATGGCGGAGTTCGTGATGAAGGACCTGCTCAGGAAGGCGGGGCGGGACGGCGACGTCGTCGAGTCGGCGGCGATGCATACGGACGAGATCGGCAATGACATCCATTACGGCACACGGCGGAAGCTTGCCGAGATGAAGGTGCCGTTGCATGGTGCAAAGTTGTATGGTACAAAGTTGCACCATAAGGAGTTGACAAGTTGCGCGTGAGGACAGTTATAAGGTATAATTTACGGCCAATGACATACGATGATCCGAGCTTGAGCGAGTTTCGCGGCTACTTCAAGGCGAAGGAGCCGGGGAAGCGCGAACGTGCCGAGGCCTGGGCGACGGCGATTGGGTTGCAGAAGGTCGACGG